>NZ_PSLQ01000017.1:0-51911 GCF_040289685.1 Pyrinomonas sp. | reverse complement strand
CCCCCGGCTTTAGCCGTGGGGAGGATGTCAACAACGCCTTGGGCGCAAGTTGCACGTTTGTCGTCCTATGCGTTTTCGTCGTCACCAAGTTCGTCCACGGCGCATGGGTGGTAGTGGTGCTTATCCCGCTGCTTGTGGCGATGTTTCGTGCCATCCACGCCCACTATGTGGATGTCGCGCGTCAGCTTTCGACCGAAGGGATGCCGCCCGTTGAAAAGCTACGCCACTACGTTGTCGTCCCGATCTCCGGCATTCACCGCGGCGTCGTTTACGCTCTCGAGTATGCCAAAGCGATCGCGCCATCGGGCGAAGTGACGGCCGTCTACGTCGATCTCGACGAAGAAGCGACGCGCAAGCTGCGCGAAAAATGGGCGCAATGGGGGCAGGGGATTAAACTCGTCGTCTTGCCATCGCCATACCGTGAGTTGACGCGCCCGTTGTTACGTTACATCGAACGCCTCAAACGGCAGGAGAAGGCCGACTTCATTACGGTCGTGATCCCTGAGTTCGTGCCAGCGCGCTGGTGGCAGCACCTGCTGCACAACCAAAGCTCGCTGCTTCTCAAAGGGGCGTTGCTTTTTAAACGCGGGGTGATCGTGACAAACGTCCCGTACCACTTGCGAGGCTGAGGCCAAGCCGCGCGGCAAAAAGAGCGCTCTTCAAAATCCGCCCGCTCAAAAGCACGACAACGATCGCGAACGAACGTGTGGGCGGGCGCTGACTTGGATGCCGAAGAGGCTTTCCGGCTCAGCGCGCCGTGCTGCCGAAGTCGAAACGAAGATTACGGCACGCTGATCACGCGCTGCTCCTATTTGCAGGCAAGAGTCGGTTTTGCGACGCGGCAATGCGCCCGAAAGGCGGCTGCGTCTTGAAACGATCGCTCCCCGGGTGAATTCGTGCCCTAAACGGAGCGCTTTCGGTCAGCCCTGAAGATTGAGTTTCAGCAGTGCGTGCGAGGGTTTGTTTGCTGCGAGGGGAGCAAAATGGAACGCGCTGCGGTCGCGGGCAGCCGTCGTTATTCAGCCTCCTGCTGTTCCCCGTTCTTCTGTGCGAGGAAACAGGAACGACAGTAAACAGGGCGCCCTTGCCAAGGATAAAAGGGCACGGTGGTTGTCTGCCCGCATTGCGCGCAGACGACTGGCACTTCGATGCGCCGACGGACGCCTTCGGCCTGCGCCGCCATGATCGCCGCAATGCGTTCGTTTTTCGCTTGTTTACAGGGCTTGCATCGTTTGGGCGGGTTCTGTAGCCCTTTGTCGCGGAAGAATATCTGCTCTCCCGCCGTCCAGATGAACTCCTCTCCGCAGTCGATGCACTTGATGATGCGATCACGGAATTCCATCTCGACTTCGTTCCACTCTCCGTCGGTTCTGGTTCCCTCGGTTCGCATAGCTCTTTTCCCCGCTTGCGTGCTAAAGAAAAAACCTCACCGAAATTGTTTCATCGCGCCAAACAACATCGGTGAGGGAAGTCGCTCAACGCAGCTTTCGAGCAGAGTTGTTGCGACCTTTGTTGGTGGTTACGGCTTGCGATTGGTACGCTCTAAGCTTCATTGCGACGCGCCTTCTTGCGATTGCGTTTGCGCGCCAGCGCCGATTTCAACCGGCGCTTCTCGCCCGGCTTGAGGTAGAAGGTGTGCTTTTTGTAGTCGCGAATGATGTCTTCGCTCTGCACGCGACGCTTGAAGCGCCGCAACGCCGATTCGATCGACTCGCCTTCGCCAACGATCACCAGCGCCATCCCTTCTCACCTCCTTTCGGGCCGTAGATTTGACTTTTCAGCCAGCGACCTATTTGAAACTAGCAAAGTAATATCTGGGCGGATGCTCTGTCAAGTCTTTTCTTGCATCCGAAACCTCACAAATCTTAGCGATTCTTTGCGTCGCTCGTTCTCGCTCATTCGAGAGATATCCGTGAAAGTTTGCGAAGAGGAGGCGCGTAAACTTCCGCCTGCAGTCGATCACGCGAAAGCAAGGGGGAAACAAAAAGGCGACCAGCACCGTCGAGCGTTTCATCGAAGCGTGGCGCAAACTCGAAGCCCAACACGACGTGAAACCGATGAGGCACCTCTACGCGATGGGAGCCGAGATCGGCAACATCATCTCGCCCGAAAAGTTCCACGGTCCGGAAAGAGCGCGCGAGTTTTGGACCAAATACCGCGAGACGTTCGCCGACGTCGAAAGCCGCTTTCGTCACCGCATCATCGGCGAAGATTGCGCGGCATTGGAATGGACAACCAAGTGGACTACCGGTTCGGGCAACGCGGTCGAGTACGATGGCGTGAGCATTTTGGAGATCTCCTGTGACAAGATCGTGCGGTTCCGCGCTTACTTCGATTCCAAGGCTCTCAGCCGCCAAGTTACAGGCCAACAGAGCGCGTCAACTTGGCGCAGACTTGGAATCTCTCATGCGCGCCCTCAAAAGAAGCGGCCATGATCTGAAAGTCAAGAGCGTTGTCGTCGCGCTCCGCGAACCTCAAAAGAAGCGGCGGACGAGTTGAAAGAGCAAGCTCAAGATAAGCGAGACGAGCAACATGGAAGCGAACGGGAAGTAGATGCGCACGCTTCCGCTCTCGTAGCGGAAATCCCCGGGCAATTTACCGAACCACCACAAAGCGCCGGACCAGATCAGAAGCCCGATGAGGACAACGAAAACGCCGATCAATACGATCCATTGACCGATTGAGCGCTGATCCATGATCTCTCCTCGCGGCGAAGACTTTAGCGACGGCTGGCGAACTCGCGCCGCAGATCTTCAAAGCTTAAGTAAACGAGGCGCCCGCCGGCAAAGAGCGGATCGCCCGTCACTTCGAGCGCGGCGAATGGCGGAACGGGGAATCGTTCCATCTCCGCTTCGGTGGCGAACCGCGCCTTGGCCAGAATCAATCCGAGCAATCGACCGAGAAAGAAGTCTATTTCGTAATGCCGTCCCTCGTATTCGAACGGGTAACGGTTTTTGCGTATCTCATCGCCTTCGAACGTCTTGAAGATCTCGTACTCTTGCGCCGATAGCTCCAGCTCGGCGAAGGCGAACGTTCCATGCGAGCCGGTCGGATACTTCTGCTGCAACCAGCGGCGGCGCTCGTCCGTCGCCGGCACGCGACTTTTGCGCAACCGCAATCGCGTTCCGGCGATGTAGTTGTCCTTGAGTTGCCAATGCCAGTGGTGGCGCTGCAGCCCGGGCGGAAGCTCGTTGAGCAGAAAGATACGCTCGCACACGAGGCGCACGCTCTCAGGCATCTGTTGTCCGAGCTCTCGATTCGTGGCCTTCATACCTGAATTTCACGCTTCTCTTCCGCGACACCGCCTTTTTTACACCGCTTGCAGCGCGCCTCATCAATTCAGCCGCGCACTCACGCCGCACGGCTCTTTAAACGGTTGCCAGATCCGCCTCCGGCACGCGCAAGAACTCTTCGGGCGCAACGATCTTACCGGCGATCGCCGAGGCGGCGACGACGTAGGGCGAAGCCAGATAAACTTTGCCCGGTCCGCTCCTTCCCGGGAAGTTGCGGTTCTGTGCGCTCACGGTCACCTTTTCAGGCGAATCGGACGCGCCCGGACCAGCGTTGATGCAAGCTCCGCAGCTCGGATCGATCAAACGCGCGCCCACCCTTTCGAAGATCTCGATGTAGCCTTTGCGACGAGCGTACTCTTTGATCTTCTGCGAGCCGAATTGCAAGTAAAGCTCGACGCCCGGCGCGACGCGCTTGCCCTGTTCGAGCGCGCGACCGAGCACAGCCGCGTACATATCCATGTCGGTCATTTTGCCGCCCGTGCACGAGCCGCCGTAAGCGATGTCGATCTTGATCTCGCCCGGGAGTTGATCGATCGGGATGCCGTTGCGCGGATCGCCCGGCATCGCCACCATCGGCCTGATCTGCGCCAGATCGATCTCGAACGTGGCGGCATACTCGGCATCGGGATCGCTGAAGACAAACAGCTCGCGGACGCGCTCAGGCGACAAACCGCGCATCCTCACGAGATAGTCAAGCGTCACCGCGTCAGGCTCGATGATGCCCGTAAAGCCGCCCGCTTCGACCGCCATGTTCGTCAACGTCGCGCGCTCATCCATGGGCCAGTCGCGTAAGCCCTCGCCAGCGAATTCCAACACCTGCCCGATGCCACGCCCTTGTTTCATGTAATCCGTGGCGAGGATGTAAAGCATGACGTCTTTGGCCGTCACGTCGGCCCGCTTTTTGCCCTTGAGGACGAAACGCACTGTCTCCGGCACGCGCAAACGAACGTCCTTGGTGTACCAAGCGTTGGCCATGTCGGTAGCGCCGACGCCGAAGGCGAAACATCCGAGCACGCCAGCCATGCACGTATGCGAATCAGTTCCGATGACGATCTGCCCGGGCAGCGCGATGTCTTCCACCACAGCGTTGTGGCAGATGGCTTCCGAGCCGCCTTCGGGCCGCTCCCCGTAATACTTGATGCCTTGTCGCGCAGCGAATTGCTGTTGCGTCGCGGCCAGCCCCTCAGCCCGTTCGAGCAATCCCATCTCGCGGTGCTTGCGCGGCATAATCTGGCCGAGAAAGGTCAGATGATCGCGAAAAGCGAAGACCGATTGGGGTTCGGTGACGCGCGCATCTGGTCCGAGCGCTTGCCGGAAGAGCGCTTCGGCCATGGGCGTCACGTATTCGTGCGAAAAGCGCACGTCGGCGACGGCAAAGAGCGCATCGCCGGGTTTGACCGCTTGGACGCCGATCTTTCCGGCAGTGACGAAAGCATGGCGCGCGATGATCTTCTCGACGATGTTCATCGGACGCGGCAGCGTGGTAATGGGCGGCGGCGAAACTTCGCCGGCGAGCCGCGCCTTGTTGTAATTAAACAGCCCGCCGTATTCGACGATGGCTTTCGAAATAGCATCGAGTCCGCGCGTGAACTCAGCGAGCGGAATCTCTTCGCCGCGCATGATTCGTTCGATCAAACCGAAATCGGTCGAAGTGAGCAGCCCGATGTTCTGTGCGTTCTGTTCGTAGATCTTCTCGATGGTTTTGGCGATGATGAGTTCGATGCCGGCGGCCTTTTCGGCAAACGGCGCCGTCTCGCGCGATGAGCCGCACCCTTTTGAAAGGCCGGAGACGACCACCGAGAAACGTCCGTTCTTCACCTCGTCCGGTTGTACGGCGTTTTCGCGCATCCCGACATAAACGTATCGCCCAAGCGTTTCGTCGTAGTAGAAACAGACCCATGCGGGCGTGATCTCGTCGGTGGAGATGTTGTCCATCAACGGCAAGTTCGGATCGTAGGCGAGATCTTCGCCCGCCAACTGGCGCCGAATGAGCGACGTATCTTTGGTCAAAAAGAGTGTGCGCCCGGCGAAACGGATCTTGTCGGGCCGTTTGCTGCTCTCGTTCATCCTTGACTTTTCCTCGCGAACGTATGCTCCGCAAGAACTCAAATACGATTATAAACTGAATTGATGTGAGGACGGCAATCGCGAGCCGACGTCAAGACCACCCTTGCTGAGGCGCATTGCAGCAAGCTCTCTTTCAAAGCACGGGGCGTTAGCGCTTTGGAGGGGCGCAGCGGTTCTTGGGCATCAGCGTCCCAATTCCTCGACGAGGATTTTCGCCAGCCGGGAGATAAGAATGAGGCCGGGATTATCCACGCTCCAGAGCGTCTCGGGCATGTCGTCGCAGGTGATGGCGAGGGCGATGCGCCCGCGCGACGTGTAAACGATGCCGACGTCGCTTCGCAAACGGTCGAGCGCGCCCGTCTTGTTTGCCACCTCCACGCCGCGCAATGCGCGGGGAATGCCGTCACGGTATTGCTGGCGCTTCATGATGGCGATCATCTCGCGAGAAGCTTCCGGGCTGATCACTTCGCCGCGCTCCAACTTCTCGAGCAGCATGACCATCTCGCGAGGCGTGCTCACGCCGAGACCGAAACGCTTGTTCTCCGAAATCGCTCCGGCGCGACTTTCGCCGCCGCCGCCGACCTTGCGCAGTACGCGCGTTTGCCTTAAGCCGAGACTGTCCATGCGATCATTGACCGCATCGGTGGTGATCCGGTCAAGGAGCAGGTTGGTCGCCGTGTTGTCGCTGACGACGATCATCAAACGCACAGCATCGCGCAAGTTCAGTCGCAAGCCGTCGGAGAGTTCGAGCAAGATCCCCGAGCCGGAAACTTTGCTCGCCTCGGTCAAGATCAGCTCATCTGTCCATTTGGCCTTCCCCTCGGCTACGCGCGCGAAGACTTCGACCATGATCGGCACTTTGATGGTGCTCGCCGTGCGCACGCGATCATCCGCGCCGAAACCGTAGCTTTTGCCCGTATCTATGTTCTCGGCGAAAAGGCTAACGCGGCCCTTGAAGCCAGAGATTTCGGCGCGTATGCGCTGGTCCAGCGCGTCGGCGGCAGTGCCCTTTTGCGCGTCGCTTCGGCTCGCGCCTATTGAGCCAAAGATCAACGCGAAAAGAAGCGCAACGATGAGTTTCGTCTTTCTCCTCGCCATTTTCCTGACGTTTCGCCTCCCGCAACGCTTTCAGAGGCCCTTGACGGGGCGCTTTCGCACTCGACGGCGCGACAACGTGAAGGCGACGGGTTAAGCGCAGCGCGCTCCTCTGCAAAACGCCGCCCCAGCCGATCGTGCCGCCGCGAACGTGCCGTTCACCGCTGGCGAGGGCGCAAGAAGAAAATCGCGCAGATGGCCGCGCCTCGGTCGAAGAACTCAATCGCGCCTCAATCGTTGTGCGCTGGGGCTGTGGATGTCGCCGCTGATAGTTGCGCCCTGCTTTCTTGCACCAAGCGCGTCGGCGTCAGTTCAAGGTCTAGGTTGTAACCCTCTTCGCCGTGCTGCGTCAAATCGAGTCCGGTCACTTCGTCTTCGGCGCTGACGCGCAAACCGATGACCGCATCGACCAATTTAAGGATGATAAAGGAACTGAAGGCCGCGAGCGCGATGGCGATGGCGACGCCGATCGCTTGATTGATGACTTGCACGGCGTTGCCGTCGATCAACCCGACGGGCAACGGATTGCCGTTGGCATCCTTGAAGATCGGATTGATGGTTTTGGTGGCGAAGATGCCGGTCAGCAGCGCGCCGACCATGCCGCCTGTTCCGTGTATGCCGAAGACGTCGAGCGAATCGTCGTAGCCGAATCTCCGCTTGACTTCGGTCACCATGAGGAAACAAGCGACGCTGGCGACAAAACCGATGAGGAGCGCGGCCATGGGCGTGACGAAACCGGAAGCGGGCGTAATGCCGACCAGTCCGGCGACGGCCCCTGAAAGGGCGCCGAGCACGGTCGGTTTGCCATGGCGGAGCCATTCGGCAAGCATCCAGCCGAGCGCCGCTGCCGCGGCAGCAAAGTGCGTGACGACGAAAGCGTTGGCCGCCAATGCGTTGCTCGCCAGCGCGCTTCCGGCGTTGAAGCCGAACCAGCCGACCCAGAGCAAACATGCGCCGATGAAGGTCAGGACGAGATTGTGCGGCAGCATCGGCACTTTCGGGTAACCGAGACGCTGGCCCAACAAAAGAGCACAGATGAGCGCGGAAATGCCCGAAGAGATGTGGACCACTGTGCCACCCGCAAAATCGAGCGCCGGTACCGCGCCGCCGAGCGCGGCGTTGAGAAAACCGCCCTTGCCCCAGACCATATGGGCCAGCGGGAAATAGACGAACGTCAGCCAGAGGACCATGAAGGCGAGCATGGCGCTGAACTTCATTCGTTCGGCGAAAGCGCCGGTGATCAATGCGGGCGTGATGATGGCGAACATCAATTGAAAGATCATGAAGGTCTGCTGTGGGATGGTCGCGGCGTAATCGGCGTTTGGCTCCATGCCGACGCCGTGCATGAAGAGGTAACGTGCGCCGCCGAAAAAGGGCGTGCCTTCGGCAAAAGCCAAGCTGTAGCCGTAAAACGCCCAGAGCACGGTGACCACGGCCATCAACGAAAAGCTCTGCATCATGGTCGCCAAGACGTTCTTCTTGCGGACCAGCCCGCCGTAAAAGAGCGCCAGCCCTGGTCCGGTCATCAAAAGCACGAGCGCTGCACAGGCCAGCACCCAAGCGTTGTCGCCCGCGCTCTGCGCGGCGCGCACGCCGGTCTCCACCTCCCCCACTCTCTGCTCGATGCCTTGCGCCGAGGCGACAGTGAAAAGGAGCGGACCCGATAAAACGATGGAAAAGATCGGTCTCCAACACATGGTCTTTAATCTCCCCTGAGATTTCTTTGGAATCGCCCGGGCTCGCGCCGCCCCTGTTTTCGGCGCGACGAGAGCGCGGAAAACCACGTGGGGCAAGATTCGCTGATCAAGGCTTTACGGTCGGCCAAACGTCCGGCGGGCTGCCGGTTCAAGAACGGTTGTCTAAATTCGCGATCTTTCGCTTGCTTTTCGCTGACGAAAGTCCCCGAAGAAGATTCAAAAGCGCTGCGGCGCCCCGCCCAGTGCATTCAGCTTCCATCTTTCAACGACAAAGGGCTTGACAGCTTCCGTTTTTCCTGTGAAAGTTTCCAAGTCGCTCTCTGTGCGACCGATATCCCGCGCTCGACTGAAGCGACAATTTTAACGCAACCCCCGTTTTATCAATAGATTTTTTTAATTTATGGACTGCGGCAGGGTCCATAGGACGAGCGAGGAGAATGGATCCAGCGACCAATAGGCATTGGCAAAAAGTCAAAGCGCACGCGGCACAGCGCCTTGATGCGCTCGCTGGACTCGCAACGCCCGAACAGATCGCCGCGCAGCTTCGCGCTTTCCTGCGCGTCGAAGATGAGCGCTTGAAGATCGCCTATCGGTGTGGCGCGGCGGGCAGTTGGACCGTGTGGGCGCGCAGCCTCATCCTCGACCATTTGGTGGAACGCGCTTTCGAGGCGGCCAACTGGACCGGCGACGAGCGTCTGCGTTTGGCGCAAGCAAGCTGCGCCGTCGTCGCCATTGGCGGATACGGGCGCCGCGAACTCTGCTTCTGTTCGGACATCGATCTGCTACTGCTGCACACCGGGCGGCGCGCGACGCTGACGCGCCAACTAGTAGAACAACTGCTCCGCTTGCTATGGGATGCTGGGTTAACGGTCGGCCACTCGTTTCACACCATCAGCGAGGCGTTGCACGCCGCCCGCGAAGATCCGCACTTGCAAACGGCGCTGTTCAGCGCGCGATCGGTCGCTGGCAATCTGACGCTGTTCAATGGGCTGGAAGCGGCGCTCGAAGTCGAGCGCGAACGCCGACGCGCCGACATCATGAACATCGTGCGCGAAGAACGTCAGCAGCGGCGGCGCCAACACGGCGCAGAGATTCTCATCCGCGAGCCGCACTTGGAAGAGGGCTGCGGCGGCTTGCGCGACCTCCATTCGGCGCTGTGGGCGGCATGGTTGCTGCGCGGTTGCCGGTCGCTCGATGAAGCTGCAGCTTGCGGCTTGCTGAGCGAAGCCGAAGGACGGAAGATCGCGCGGGCACGCGAGTTTCTCTTGCGCACGAGATGCGAAGCGCATCTTCTCGGCGGGCGCCGCGCCGACCGACTCAACTTCGAGTTGCAACCGGAATTGGCGGCGCGCTTGGGTTATCGTGCGGATGCGCGTTTGACCGCCGCGGAGAAGTTCATGCGCGATTACTATCGCCACACAGCGAACATCAGCCGCTTTTGCGATCGAATGCTCGCCGCCAAACAAGAGAGCGCGCGGGCACGCTGGTTTCCGTGGCGACGCGCTGGCGCGAAGCTGTTCGTCAAAGACGGCGTCCTTCGCTTCGACGGCGATCTAGGCCAAGAGCTGCGTTCGCGTCCCATGTTTTGCTTCGACATCTTCGCGCGGGCTGCAGAGATGGGCGTCGGTCTGTCAGCAGCAGTTGCCGAAGAGTTGGAGCGCAACCTCAGTCTGTTCGATCGCCGCTTTCGCCAGTCGCCAGAAGCGGCGCGCGCTTTTCTTCGTGTGTTGCGCCAACCAGGGCGCGTCGCGCCTGCACTACGCCTGATGCGCGATGTCGGATTTCTCGGTCGCTACTTGCCGGAATTCGAGCGCATCAACTCGCTCATCCAACACGATCTTTACCATCACTACACGATAGATGAACACACGCTCAAGGCCATCGAAGCGCTTGATCAACTGTGCGCCAGTCGCGACGAGCAACGCGCGCCGTGGCGGAACGTTTTCGACCAGATCGAAGACATCGGGTTGCTCTACCTTGCTGTGCTGCTTCACGATCTCGGCAAAGGTCAGGGCAAAGGGCATGCCGCACGCGGAGCGCGCATGGCAGCGCGCATCTGCCGTCGTCTTCACTTCGATGCGACGAGCAGTGCCAAGGTCACGCTCCTGGTCAAGCATCATCTTTTGATGGCGCATCTTGCGCAGCGGCGTGATCTATCCGATCCGCAAGTTATCTCGCGCTTCGCGTCGCAGGTCGCTTCGCTCGATGCGCTCAACATGCTGTTGCTTCTTACCTACGCCGATCTGAGCGGCGTAGCGCCGGGCGTTTGGAGCGATTGGAAAGGGAGACTTTTGTGGGAGCTTTACACGCGCGCGCGCCAAGCTTTGACGGGCGAGAGTTTGACGGGCACGCCGAGCGAAAAGTTGCGACGTAAAGAGCGCGTCGTCGAGCTTTTGCAAGGAACGATCGCGCCGAGCGAGATCGAGCGTCATTTCGCTCTGCTGCCAGAACGTTACGCGCTCGCCTTCGATGCGCAGGCAATCGCGCTTCATTTGCGTCTAATCTCTGCCATGGGCGACTCTTGGCAATGCGCGTGGTGCCCGCTCGGATGCGATGCGACCGAACTAGTCGTCTGCGCGCGCGACCGACACGCCCTTTTCGCGGACATCGCCGGAACGCTCACCGCCAACGGCATCGAGATCCTGAGCGCCGAACTCCACACGCGCGAAGATGGTGTGGTCGTTGACCAGTTCGTGCTGCGCGAAATCGCCACGCACCAAGCCGTCGATGAGCGGCGACGCGAAAAGATAGAGCGCGAACTGGAAGCCGCCATCGCCGGCAAACTCGACGTCGCCGCGCTGGTGGAACGCTGGCGAGAGCGCCACGCTCCGCGTCGCCGGCCCGCTCGTGCCGAGCGCAGTCCGACGCCGCACGTCCGTTGCGACGGCGAAGCTGCGCAAGCGTATACGGTGCTCGAAGTCTGCGTCGCTGATGAACCGGGATTGGCCTATCGCATCGCGCGCATCGTCGCCGGCTTGGGGGTAGAGATCGTCTGCGCGCGCGTCAGCACCGAGAAGCACTACGCGCTCGATGTCTTCTACGTCACGGACGAGGACGGGAAGAAACTCGCTGCCGAACGGGAAGAGGAGTTGCGTCGCGCGCTCGCTGCGGAATTGAAGATCGAACTTTCGTCGAGCGATCCCAAAGCTTGAGTTCTTTTCGACGATCAAGATCGCACGCCAAACTGGACGCCCAAGGAGCTTGAAAGATGAAAAAGGTCGAAGCCATCATCAGGCCGCATCTACTCGATGCCGTGCGCAATGCCCTGCAAGAGGTCGATGTCAAGGGCATGACCGTCAGCGAAGTGCAAGGCTACGGGCGGCAGCGCGGTCACACGGAAACCTACCGCGGGACGGAGTACCAAATCGAATTCATCCCGAAGATAAAAGTCGAAGTCATCATCCCCGATGACATCGAGGACATGGTGGTGCACGCCATCATGAAAGCGGCGCGCACGGGCAAATTCGGCGACGGCAAGATCTTCGTCACCACGCTCGATGACGTGATCCGAATTCGGACCGGAGAGCGCGGCGAAGCGGCCTTGTAGAGAGCTGGGGCGAACCGCGAAAGAGGCAGCCCGTCCGTCTTCGGCACGCCGTTCGCCGAAGAGCAGATCAGTGTGAAGCGGCGACCGAGGACTTTTGATTGGCGTGCCGGTCGAGATAATCGAGCAGGACGTTGGCCATCGCTTTCACGCCGATCGTGATCGCCTCTTCATCAACGTCGAACTCAGGCGTGTGGACCATGGCCGTGATCCCGCGCGCGCGGTTGGCGACGCCGAGAAAGTAGTAGAAACCAGGGATGACCCGCTGGTAGTAGGAGAAATCTTCGGCTCCCATCTGCGGCAACGGAGCGATGACGTTCTGGCTGCCGACGATGCGGCGCAGCGTCGGCAACGTCTCTTCGACCAACTCGGGATCGTTGTAAGTCACGGCGGCGCCCTCTTCATACTGCATCTCAAACGTCGCGCCGTAAGCCGATGTGATGCCGGCCACCGTTTCGCGCATCATCTGTTGCACGCGGCGGCGCACATCTTCGTTCAATGTCCTGACGGTGCCTTCCAATTTGACTTCGTCGGCGATGATGTTGAACCGATTGCCGCCCTGAATGATGCCGACCGAGAGGACCAGAGGCTCCTGCGTGTTGATGCGACGGCTGCGGATCGTTTGCAGCGCCATGACGCATTCGGCGGCGACGACCACCGCATCCACGCCTTCGTGCGGATATGCGCCGTGAACTTTTTTGCCGCGAATCGTGACGACGAACCGGTCCGATGAAGCCATCGCCGGACCGGAATTGTAGCCGATCTTCCCGACTTCGATGGTCGGCATGACGTGCAAGCCGAAGATGGCCTGCGGGCGCGGGTTGTCAAGGACGCCCTCTTTGATCATCAGCGGCGCGCCGCCCTCCTCGCCGGGCGGGGGGCCTTCCTCAGCCGGTTGAAAGATGAACTTGATGCTGCCGCTGATCTCATCGCGCATGCGGCTGAGGATTTCGGCGACGCCGAGCGCGATCGTCGTATGAACGTCATGACCGCAGGCGTGTTTGACGCCGGGCACACGCGATTTGTACGGCACGTCGATGGTCTCCTGAATCGGAAGCGCGTCCATGTCGGCGCGCACGGCGACGACCGGACCGGGCTTGGCCCCCTTGAGAAGACCGACGACCCCATGCCGCGCGACGTTGGTGCGCACGTCATCGAAACCCAACGCCTTCAACCGCTCCGCGACGATGCGAGACGTGCGCTCCTCGCGGTTCGATAGTTCCGGATACATGTGAAAGTCGCGCCGTTGTTCGATCAATTTGGCGCGCAGGCTCTCCGCCGCTTGTGCGATGCGCTGCTCGCGCGATGCGTTCCGGCCCTTCTCGTTGTAAGCGACGGACGAGGCGCAAAACAGCGCGATCGCAAGCAGCGCCAAAAGCCCTTTCGATTCACGCCGAGGAGCACACGGGCCAATTCTCTTCACGATCTTTCGACGCATGTTTCAGGCCATCCTTTTTGAACGAGCGGCGTTCAGGAGATGATCTTGTTGCCGTCGTTGACTTTATACTCTCCGCGCGAAGACCGCGTCAAACTCCCGCCGCAAGCGATGACAGAAGCTTCGGGCTAGCTTGACCGTCGCGTTCGATGGTAGATTTGGACGCGAAAGACCCTTCAGGGAGGAGTTCGGCATGTTCATTGCTCGCTTTGTGAGAACGTCTTTGGTGTTGCTCTTATGTTGCGCGTTGGTTGGATGCAGCAATCGGGACCAAACGGATGAAGCCAATAAACTGATCGACGAAGCTAACGCTTTGCAGGATCGCGTGGCGGAGGTCGCGGCACAGGTCGATGCTAAAGAGGAAGAAATCGTCAGCAAAGATTACGACCAAGAGCGGGCCGAGATCGAACTGCTCGCTCGTGAGCAGATCGAGCTTCTAAAGCAAGCGGCGGCGCTCGAACGCGAAGCCATCGCCAAGACCGAGCGAGCGGCGAAGATGCGCGTCGAAGATTGGTTCCGCGAGTACGTCGCGCTGGTCGGTCAACGACAGCAGAAGATCGTGGCGATGATCGACGTCACGCGCCAACGAGCTGAAGCCATCATCAACGACCAATCTTTGGAAAGCATCAATGAGCGGCGGATGAAGCTCTCCGAAGAGTTTGACAAGCTCGACCAAGAGCGCGAAGAGCTGTCGAAGCGAATCGCCGCCATCGAAGAGCAGAACAAGGCGCGGTTGGCCGGTCCTTCCAACGCCAACGCGCGCTGAAAAGCGACGGATGGGAGACGAAAAGCGAGATGTCCCGCGCGGCGAAGCGTCGGCGTGCGCGCAAGGGCAGCAGATCGAAGCTCTGGCGCGCGGCCTCGGTCCGTTCGATGCAACGATGATCGTCATCGGCTCGATGATCGGCAGCGGCATCTTCATCGTCTCAGCCGAATCGGCGCGCCTTGTCGGCGCGCCTGGGTGGTTGCTCGCCGCTTGGGCGCTCGCTGGAGCTTTGACTATCACCGGCGCATTGTGCTGCGCGGAGCTCGCCGCGATGATGCCACGCGCTGGCGGTCAATACGTCTTTTTGCGCGAAGCCTACCATCCAGCCATCGGTTTTCTCTTCGGATGGTCGCTCTTCATCGTCATCCAAACGGGAACGATCGCTGCCGTAGCCGTTGCTTTCGCCAACTTCCTCGGCGTTTTCACCGACAAAGTTTCGCCGACGCGCTACTTGATCGAACCCATTCACCTAGGACCGTATGCGCTCAGCTTTTCCACGCAGCAGATGGTCGCCGTTGCCCTCATCGCGCTGCTGACCTGGACCAACACGCGCGGGTTGGAAATCGGCAAATTGGTGCAGAACGTCTTCACCTTCACGAAGACGGCGGCGCTGGCCGGTCTCATCCTCGTCGGACTCGTCTTCGGCTGGAACACCGCGAGCGCCGCCTACACTTCGGATTGGTGGGACCCTTGGGCTAACGGCTGGTCGCCGCAAGCGGTGCAGCCGTCGTTGCAGGCGAGTGGAGTTTTAGCGCTGCTCATGCTTTTAGGGCGCGCGATGACCGGCCCATTGTTCGCTCAATCGGCTTGGAACAACGTCACTTTCACGGGAAGCGAAACGCGCGATCCCGGACGCACGCTCCCGCGGGCCCTCCTCTACGGCTGTGCGACGGTGGTCGCGCTCTACCTGCTCGCCAATCTCTCCTACGTCGTCGTGCTGCCATTCGATGCAATCCAGCGAGCACCGCAGGGGCGCGTCGCCACCGCGGCCATGCAAGCGGTGCTCGGCGCCCCGGGCCAGTTCATCATGGCCGCGGCGATCATGATCTCGACCTTCGGTTGCAACAACGGGCTGATTCTGGCCGGCGCACGCGTTTACTATGCGATGGCACGCGACGGATTGTTCTTTTCGCGCGTCGGCGAGCTGAATGCGCGCCGCGTGCCCGCCGCCGCGCTCATCGCTCAAGGGGCGTGGGCTTCAATCTTGACGTTGCCGCGCACCGTCGCAGTGGATACACGTACCGGTGCGATGCAATACGGCAACGTCTACACGCAATTGCTCGAATACATCATCGCCGCCGATTTGATCTTTTACGTCTTGATGGTTGGCGCCGTGATCCGTTTACGACGCCGTCTCCCAGAAGCGCCGCGCCCATATCGCACGCGCGGATATCCGTTCGTGCCGTTGATTTACATGGTGCTGGCGACGCTGCTCATCTGCGATCTGATCTACTTAGCCCCGACGACTTCCGGCATCGGATTCCTGCTCGTCATGACGGGACTTCCAGTCTATCTCATCTGGCAGAAGCGAGCCGCGCCGCGCTCGGTCTTTGAAGCCGCGGAAGGGTGAAGACTCGCCTCCAAGTTCAATGCACGGTCGAAGGAGCGTACTGACGCCGCAGCACAATCGCGCGCGGATTCGTTTCCAAGCTCAATGCACGGTCGAAGCGGGAAGAAGCGATCCGCGACGGTCGGCGGCGATGGCGTATCCTTCTTCGATGTGCCCGATCATGCCGTGAAAGCAGACGTCGGTGCCTGAGAGAACGACCAGCATGTCGCCCACTCGAATGCGCGGGTTTTCAACGCGAAACCGGATCACCGTCGCATGTCCGTTCTCTTGTTCAAGCGTTTCGAATGAAAACCGGTCGGCTTCGACGACTACCGTCTGTGAAGTGTTCGTATAATTTGGTCTCTCTTCGGGCATCTTCAAGCTCCTTTCCCTATCCCATCAACTGCCACGCGCTCCGTCCAAATTTCTATAGGGCGCGCGTCGTGCGAGGTCTCCGTTGAAAAGGGCCTCTTCGCTTCGGCGCGCGCGTCTCTCTTCTCAAGGACGCGAACAGGAAAATTTATGCCTTTCACACAAGTTTGTCGAGCGACCGAAACGCAGTCGGACGACTTCTGCCTATTACCGTTTCTCTCCGCCAAAAGTCCCCTCGCCTCTGTGCCCAAGATGAAACCGTCTGCGAAGCCGGCGGCGCTCTGCACGCGAACGCCTCCTTTTCTCGCCTCGGCGCTCGCGATGGAAGCCGTCAATCAGGGATCAGAAGGGCGTCTTGCCTCGCGGGCGAGCGGCAACTTTTACGTCGGGAAGTTTCGCGGATGAAAGCCGCGTCCGTAGAGATCCTGATAAACCCAGCCGAGAACGCGAATCTCCGCCGTGCAGAGCGCTTCGAGCCAGCATGAAGTCAGATAAACGGTTCGTTCCTGCGATGTCGGAATTTTGCTTGCCTCTTCAAGCGTTGAGGTCCCCGGCGCGGTTTGAAGGCGGTAGGCGTCGGCGATCTCCGCGTTGGTGCGTCGCGCCTGATCGAGCGCCGCAAGCAATTCGCCGATCCAATCGTAAAGCGCGCGTTCGTCTTTGTATGTCGCCAGTGCCTGAAAGATGCCGATGGCGAGCCGGTCTTCGGCGCGCGAAAAAGCGAACGCTTCGCCGTATAGAAGCTCGTCCTCGCGCCGCTTCCATTCGAAGAGTTCTTGCACGGCGGGGTGGTTGATGACGGCAACGCGCGGATCATAGCGGAGGAACCATTCGATCACCTCGGCGAGCGACCTCGGTTCGATCGCGCCCTGCGCGTCGCGCCGCAAGGCGGGCGGACGAAATTCGTCAGCGGATCTCGCTCCGTTCATTTCGCCGCAAAGTTTAACGGCCTTCGAGCAAAAAACAAAGCCGAGGTGCGATCTGACCGTGCTCGTGTATGATCGGCGCGACTTGGAGAGCGCAGCGGATGATATAATCGGCCCGACTTGGGGAGTGCAGCGGATGGGCTTGGGCGCGCAAATCGTTTGGCTCTTGCTTCTCGCCGTCCCGGTCGCCTGCATCTCTTGGACTGTGACGCACGAGGAGATATTCCGCGAAGCGCGCGATTTTTGCGCGGCGAAGAGCCGTGCGTGTCGTCGCCTGCTCGAACGAAAATTCTTCTACCTGTTCACTTGCGAGTATTGCTTCAGCCACTACGTCGCCGCCTTCATCCTCTTGATCGCGCGCTTCAAACTCTTGTTCGATGATTGGCGCGGCTATTTGATCGCTTTCTTCGCGCTCGTCTGGGTGGCCAATCAATACATGAGCCTATACGGTCGTTTGCGCCTCGATATCAGAAGAGAACGGCTCGACATCGAAGCGAAACAGGTCGAAGCTGAAGAGCTCCAGGATCCCGGATAACCTTGACGCATTCCGCGCATTGCGCCCCTTTGAAAAGGAGCTGAAGACGCCGAAACTTTCGGCGTCTTCAGCGCGAAACGCGACAGAGTTTATTCTTTCATCCGCCGACGGCCCCGAACGACGCCGAGACCAACAAGCCCCGTCCCAACGAGCAACAGCGTTGCCGGTTCAGGCACGGCGGCCGCTTGTTCTGTGATCGTCACGACCGAGGGAGAGCCGTTCTCATCGCGGGGGAAAGTGAGCACGGCTCGACCACCGTTCGGATCAAACAGAATGGTTAAGACCGTTCCGTTCGGGTCCGTCGTCAATAAAGGCATCTCGCCAGAATCGTAGAGCGAAAGGCCGAAGGCGCTTCCGGACGAAGACCCGCCCGGTGTATCTATCGCCGGACCGGTGAAGGTCAAACGGAAAGAGAAGTTCGATCCAAAGGTGATCCCTTGAAAAAGTTCGTTGAGCAAAGCGTTGTTGCTGATGGTCACCGTCGAAGGCAGCGTGCCGCTCGCCCCGCCGCTGTTGGTTGAACTCGCAGCGAGCGATCCGCCCGTGAAAGCGAAATTGGAGATGGTAACGGTAGCGCTCTGCGCATCGGCGCCGCCCGGATTGAATTGAAACGAAAGAAAGCCGCTCGTGCCGCTGACAGCGCTTGTGTTGACGAAAACATCGTAAGTTACAGGCGCCGCTTCCGCTTGCGTCATGACGAAAAACAGCAACGCGACGAGCGAGATCGGTAACGTTTGCAAACGACTCCTCATCCTCGATCTTCCTCCCTAGAAGATTCCCGCGTAAGTTTTGGTCACATAGCTGATGCGCGCGCTCGATGAACTGCGAAACTGCACGCTCACCGTCACAGACCCGCTCGGCTCGAGCGAGGCGATATTGGCCGTGACGTACGGGTCGCCGTTGTAAACGCCGCTGGCGTTGACGAGCGTGGTGCCCGCCGAAAGTCCGGTCAACACGACCTGCAACGGCCCGCTGATGGCGCGCGCACTCGTGTTCGTAATGGTGATCGTCCCATTGTATGTGCGCGTTGCGCGATTGTAAATCAAGCCGGAACTGGTCGCACGGACCAAGCTCGATACATCCTCCGGCACGATGGCGATAGAGACAGTCGCCTGTGCGCTCGCGCCGTGCGGATCAGTTGCGCGGTAAGTGAATGAATCCGCGCCCGAAGCGCCCGGGTTGGGCGTGTAGGTCGCCGTGCGATTGCTGCTGTCGAACGCGACGTTGCCTTTGGTCGGAGCTGAAACGAGCGCGAAGCTGAGCGCATCGCCATCCGGATCGCTCGCCTCGAGCGCGAAGGTAAGCGGCGTGGCGTACACCACCGCGACGCTCTGGTCGCGGGCGATGGGCGCGCGATTGACTGGCGGGAGCGCAAAATAGGCGACCGGCATATCGTGATCCGAGATCCTTTCCGGGCGCGTCGCATCGTTGCGGAAAGTTTCAGGGAAATCGGCGTCGTTGCGCGCGTAGGCGAAGCGATTGAAGCGCCCGAAAGCGGCTTGATTGACGATGATGTGGTCGAGCACTTGCGCGTCGCCGTTGTTCACGAACGAGTAGCGTTCGGATGCCGGTAACTGGTCCACCAAATCGACGAAGTCAGGCTCCACTAAATCGCTTGAGGCGAGCACGACTTGATCGGGAGGCGTCGGTTGACCGCGCACCGTGCCGATCACGTCAACGTACCCGTCGTTGAACTGAAAAGCGTTGTAGTCGCCAACCGAAATGACCGGCTCCGTCGGCGTCGAGGTCTGCAAAGATTGCAAGAGGTTGGCTAAAAATTCCGCTTGCGCCCTTCGCTTGGCGCGCACGCGCTGCCCTCCGGTTGGATCGTTGATGCCCAAAAGGGATCGCAGATGGTTGACGATCACCGTTACGCCGAGCCCTAGATCCGTGCCATCGCGCCGCACGCGCGCGCGCAGGACGAGCGGGGGACGATCGTTCAATAGTTCCGGTTGATTCGTGATCGGATTGATGTAGGTTGCGTTCTTGCCCTCCTGCCGCACTTCGATGACCTCGACGCGATTCGTCTTGACCAGAAAACCGACGTCGATGCCGCCTTGATCGTTGCCTTCGATCAAGAAGGCCTGGTAATTCGGGTTCGGGCGTCCGGCAGCGACCTCGTCATCGTTCAATTTATTGGCGACCGCTTGAAGCGTCGCGAGGTTCTCCACCTCTTGGACGCCAATGATGTCGGGCGATCTCATCACTTGCCGGATGGCGAGCGAAGCTTTGTTCAACCGGTTATTGAAAGCCATCGGCGTCAGCACCGGCTCGTTGATCGCGGGATCATCGGTCGCATCGAAGAATCGCTCCATGTTGAACGAACCGACGGTGAACTCATCCGCCGTCGGTTCGGGCACGGCAATGGCGCTTCCTACATTCGATACGCTCGGCGGCGTTGCCGCATCTGGCAAGATGGTGTACGTGCGAAAGCCGAAATCGAGCGGCCCGACGATGTTCGAAACGATGCTGCCTGCCGTGACGTTCAGCGCCACGGCGCCAGGTTGAGCATCGCTGTCGATGCGCAGCTTCTCGGGGTTCGCATCGAAACGAGGTACGCAGCACGGCGCGCCAGCAGGCAACGGGTCAAGCACCGAGATGCCCGGCTCGCGAAACGGACGCGCCAAGCCCAAGACCACTCCGTAAAAGATCCCGTTCGAAACAGAGGTCGCTGTGGTTTCATTAACCGTGCCGCCCGTTGGACCGATCACGAGCAGCGAGTCAACGCGCACGCGCATCCCTTCGTACTTCTCAAGTTGCTCCACCGTCCCAGTGGGCGACGTATCGGCAGGCGTGAGCGTGATCGGCGTCGGCAACGGATTGTTGGTCGAAACGACCGTCACTGTGGGCGAATTAGAGATCTGCGTCAGCGGCGGACTGTTCGGGTCTGAAGACGGACGGAATTCGGTCACCGTGCCCGTGACGTTGACGCGATTGCCGATGGTCGCTGCCGAAGGCGGCGCGGAAGCAGTGAAGACGAAGATCCCTTCGGAACTGTTCGGATCGTTGTCGGCTTCTGAATCTGGAGCTTGAATGAAGAAACCGTTCGACTTCAACCCGGTCACGATGCCGCTCGTTGTGACCGTCTGCCCGACCAAAGGTGAAGAAGAGCCCGTGCCCTGAATCGTATGAATAGGTGTTATGGTCGGCGGCGAAGGTGATGGAGAAGGCGAAGGCGTCGGCGCTCCGCCGCAGGGGTTGAGCGGCGAGTTGGTGTTGCGCGGCGTCGGCGCGCCCGCAGAAAAATCGGCGTTGTTGTTGTTCGTGTCGGTACAGCCGTTGCCCGCTCGAATGGCGGCGGTGGTGTTGCTTAAGTTGACTGTCGGCCCAGCGCCCTCAAAGCAATTCGCCGTGCTGCCGTATCCGACGAAATCGACGATGTTTGCGGTCGGGCATGCGCCCGTGAGCGCGGAGGTGCTGTTGACGAGCGCGACTTTGCCCGACGTAGCGCTCATGGCGATGTTGCCGGTCGCATCAGGCGGCGGCAGATCGACCGTGCCGCCCCCACCGGCAGCCTGACGGATAAGGTAGTACTGGCCTGGTTGGAGCGTTCCCGAAAGCGTCGTCACCTGCCACGTCGTGCCGGTGCTCGAAGCGTATTGCACCGACCATCCGTTGAGGTTAACCGCCGTCGCGCCGCGATTGAATATCTCGATGAAGTCGTTTTTGTAAGTCGCGCCGCTGTTTCCGCCGCCGCCATAGACTTGACTGATGACGACCTGCGGCATGCTGGCTTGGGCGGCGACGCTCCCAGTCCAAAGGATCGCTTGATGAAGCGCGAAGATCGCCCCGACCAAAAAAGCCAACAACACACACCTACTGGCGGAGCAACGTCCGATTTTTGTGAACACGCGAAATCCCTTTCTCTCCGAAGAGGACATCGTTGTCAGAACAATTGGGAAGAGCGTCACCTTTTTACACGCGCTGCCGCGCGTCCGTCAAGACGACGAGGAAGAAATTTCCTCCCCCAAACCGCTTGAAGCAGAAGAATAGATTGTCCGGCGCTAAGCTTTGGTTACGCCGAGGTTAAATCCGAGTGAACTCCCCGCGGCAATGACTGACTTTTCTCGCCTTGCTCTCCCGGCGGTCCCACGATCGAGATCGCCGCATCGGTCGAAGATGAGGTCGATGACCTTCCTCGCTTTGTTCGGTCCGGCCCTCTCCTTGACGTTGACACCAGCCAGCACCGCTCGGGTTCAGCAACAGACAGAGACGTGGGTCGAAGGATATCCAAAGGTTCGACCGTATCGCGGGTCAGAAGCCGAAAAGCTACCGGTCGAAATCTTGAAAGTGAGGTCGGAAGAACACCCGCTCTTTTACCGCATCATCTCAAATAGAGATACGGAACAGCATGAACAAGTGGGTAACGGGCATCTCTTTCAACTGGGCTCTGATCGAGGGAGGTAAGGGCTTACGACGACTTAGCATAGAAACGCCTTTGCTCAACGCCGAACAGCCGCTCGCGCCCGGAGAGAGAACAATCACAAACGTCAAAAACTTCAACATCAGCAAACTTTTTCTCAAGGGCGCTGATTTGGGGGCGCGAAGTTGGATCGAAATTCTTGTGGGCAACGTCTTGTACAGCGACGGATCGAGTTGGCGCCCGATGACCAAAAGATGGCTTCTTTAGAGTTCTGCTGAAGACGCTCCTGGTTTTGATCTTCGTCTCGACGAGCGCGTTGTCCTTGCACCGCTCGCGGAGTTCTGCTGAAGACTGGCGCGCAGGGTTGATCCTCAATCGCCGACCGCTTGCAGTCTGGTGCGCGCTTCGGTCATGCGCGTTTCGGCTTTTGGCAGCATGAGGCGGAAGGTCGTGCCGCGTCCGATGGCGCTTTCGACCGAGATGCGTCCAGCGTGTTCTTGCACGATGCCGTAGGTGACGGCCAGTCCCAATCCGGTGCCGATGCCGATGCCTTTGGTCGTAAAGAAAGGGTCGTAGATCCGCGGCAAATCTTCCGGCGCGATGCCGATGCCATTGTCCGCGACCTCGATCACCACAACGCCATCCTCCTCACCGGTCGTCAATGTGATGCGACCGCCGTCGGTGATGGCATCGCGCGCGTTCAAAAGCAGATTCGTGAAGACCTGCTGCAGCTTCCCGGCGTTGCCCCAAGCGGGCGGCAATCCCTCGCGGTAACGCCGCTCGATTTCGATCTGCCCTTTGCGCAATTGCGGTTCGAGGAGTTGGAGCGTGTCGTCGAGCACGCGGTGGATATCGACCGGTCCGAATTCAGCGGCGCTCCCCGTGCGCGAGAAGTTCAGGAGGTTATTGACGATGCCAGCGGCGCGTCCGGCCTGTCGTTGAATCTTTTCGAGCAGGGCGTGTTTCGGATCCGTTGGCGGTATCATTCCGAGCAACATTTGCGTGTAGCTCGAAATGCCGGTGAGCGGCGTGTTGATCTCGTGCGCCACACCGGCAGCGAGCAAGCCAATCGAAGAGAGCTTTTCGGCCTGTTGCAATTGCTCTTCGAGTTGCGTGCGAGCCGTTGCATCTTCGAGCACGACGAGCGTTCCCGTGTTGCCGTGAACATCGGCGCGCTGCAATGGTGCGAGCGCGATGTTCAGCACCAACGGGCGACCGTCGCGCGTGCGTACGCGCAGCTTATATTTATGGCGCACCTCGGCGAGCGCCCATCCTGCGCCGCCGAGAAGCTCATGCAGCGTATGAGCGAACTCATCGTCGAACAGCTCTTCCACGCGGCAGCCGATGACCTCGTCGCGCCGCACCCGCATCATCTCTTCGAAGGCCGAATTGCAACGCGTGATCCGCCCGTCACGATCCACAGCCAGAAGACCGATGTTGACCGATTCGACGATCGATTCATTGAACTCCTTGAGCTGCTCGAGTTCAGCCGCGCGCGCTTTCTGCTCTTGATAGAGCAGGCTGTTTTCGATGGCGACGGCAACGTAACCGGAAACGGTGCGCAGGATCTCCAAGTCCTCCGATGAAAGGAGCGCGCCGTGTGCTGACCGGCCCAATCCGATGACGGCGACCACTCGTCCGCGCACCGCGCATGGCACGTAGTAGTGCAGCGCGCGCCGCACAGAGGCTTCCGATTCCGGGACGAGTTCAAGGTCGTCGGCGCGGACAACGCCCGTTTTGGCAGAATGAACGCGAATCGCCTCGCGGAAGTTGGCAGGCAACGTGACGCCGTTGAGCCCGACAGCGCGCGCCACACGATAGCCCGAAGGTTCGCCCGCATCCTCGATGAGGATGGCGATGCGCTCGACGCCTAAAACCTCTTGCAAGCGACTCACGAGCGCATCCAGCAGCGGCTCCAGCCCGGTGGTGGCCGAAAGCGTCCGCCCGAAATCGAGCAGGCTGTTCCTCAAGTCATAGCGCTCGCCATAAAAGAGCCGGTCCGTTTTCTCCTGCAAGAAGTTTTTGATCGGCGCCGCCGTCATCACGATCACCGCCATGGCAATCACTGCGACGACGAACCGCAGCGTCACCATTCCCGGCTGCAAGTCTTCGCTGCCGATGGCATACAATCCGGCCACATAGACCACCGACCCGATCATGAGCGCAATGGCCAAAGTCGTCAGCGCGTAGACGGCAGCGCGCCGGACGACGATATCGACGTCCATGAGACGGTAGCGCACCACCGAATTGCCGAAGGTGAGCGGAATCAAAGCCAACGGCACAAGCGAGAGGTCCGTCACCCAGCTTTCGACGACGGCTCCCTCAGACAAGTAGGCGATGGCGTAGAAGAACGTAAACGGCGCAATGGCCAGAGCCGATCCCCAAACTATCCACTTCAGTTGTTGCCGGACGACAGCGTTCTCGCTGCGGACGAAACGGCGCACCAGCAGCATCGCGCCCAGCACGAGCGATGCCCAAAAGAGCGCGAACGACGCGGTATAAAGCCCCGCAATCCAATCGCTCGGCACCTCAAGTCGGGAAGAAGGGACGAAGTGAACGAGCGCAGCAAAGCCGATGAGCGCCACCGCCGGAGCGTAGAGCAAAGCCAACAGCCAGCGCCTTCCGTCGAACAATCGGCGACGAACCGGATAGAGGGCGCAGAAGTGTATGAAGAGCGGCGCAAAAAGAACCAGCGCTGCCGTGTCTAAAAAGGCAATGGCGAGATCGAGATCTTCGTACGTTCCGATCGGCTTGTAGAAATGGAAGACGAAGGCCGTCAGACAAAGAGCGACGAAGTGCGGCACGAAAGGCGTCCGTCCGCCCTGTTTGAGGAGGACGAAGAGACCGACCAAAAGATAGATGAGGCCGATCGACTCGACGATCAGGCCACGCGCTGTCCAACGCTCGACCGAGTCCAGACCGTAGAGATCGGCGTAGTAGAAACGCGTGTCAGGCGGAAACGAGGGGCGCTCGATCAAGTAGTGGAGGTTGCCGCCGATTCCCGCTTGTTCCAGATAGATCTGCACATGCTCGGCACGCTCCAATTGCTGGAAGTGTAAGTCGTCGAAAGCGACGGCGAGCAACTTGTCTCCGGGCAGAATTCCGGCGCGCGCGCCGACCGACCCGGGCATGACCGACCGCGCGATGATACCCTCTTTGCCGTTGGTCCACTCAACGCCGTCTGTAGGTGGCAGATCGTGCGTCACCCGCTGCGCGAAGTTGAGCGCCCCAGCAGCGAAGAGCACCGCCGCCAGGATCAGCAACGCCCAAGTTCGAGTTGTAAGCACGGGGTTCTTCACGATCTAGCCATCAGGCGATGAGATGTGAAACCTTCTCCTTGTTTGCGGCAAACGCCGTTCCACTCGCTCCCTGACACCGCCGGAAGCCGTCCGCAGGAGCGCCACGCCGACTCCGAAAGATAGCAACCATCAATATTTTACGCAAAACGACGGAGGCCTCGTCGCCCCGTCTCACGGGGGTTTCGGAGCGCACGCTGATCTCCAAAATCTTGGATTTCATCCAAAATCTCGGATGAGAGCCGCGCGCGGCCCGTCAGATCAAAGCCGCAAACCTTTGATGCCAAACCATATATGCTTCAACCGCGACCACGCGCGAAGCGCAAGGGGATCTCCAAAATTTTGAATTCCCCCTCACGCACCACAAACGCGGCCTGACACTAACTTCTGCCTTGGTAGGGCAAAGCGGAGCGCAACTGCCGCCGATGCTCCTCCGTTCATCGGAAGAGATCAAGCCCGCGTCTTGAAAGCCAGCGCGGGCTTGAAGTCGCGCGATCTTTCGCCGTCTTTTCAGCCGAAAACTAGAACCGAATCAGAATACCTCCGCGCACGGATCGCGGGAGCGAGCTGACGAAAACCACTTTTTCGCCGTCATCCGCGTTGGGTTGAAGGTTCAATACGTTGCGCGCGTCAAGGACCGCTTCCGCGCGGACGGGCAGGCCGAAGGTCGGCAACTCTTGCGTGACCAGAATGCTCAACGACGGATCATAGACGGCCAAGCGTCCGGCGAACGGGTCAATGGCAAAGATCGTGGCGCGCGGCGAAAACCTGAAGACCGTCTGCACGCGCGTCCCGCTTCCTAGATCGGCATCCATCTGCGCTGCGACCGTTTGGAAGAGGCCATCGCGGAAGAGTCGTGCAGGGTCCCGAAGCCCTTCCGCAGAAAGTTCTTGACCATGCCCGAAAGAATAGCCGGCCGATGCGCTCAACGCTCGACTGATGCGTCGCGTGTAGATGACGCGCAGACCGCGCGCCGCCCCTTGTTGATTAGCGATGCGCAGCAGTTCAGCTCCGCCTTCGCCTTTGGTCGCAGTCGGCGGCAGCGCCATCAAGCCGACGCCGCGTCCATCCACTGTGTCGAAAAAGGCGGTCGCTTCCACGCGCGAACGCTCGTCCAAGACGCGTTCCAAACCGATCTCCAAGCGACGACTGCGTTCGACCACGGCGCGCCCGTCAACGAGCGCCACTGGCTGCGTCCCGACCCTTTCAAACGTCGCCTCGCTTCCTTCGACCACCGTTTCCCGGTGCGTTCTTTCTTTCGGCGCCGCGGCGTAGGCGGCTCGAACGCGCGTGCGCGCATTGAGGTCGAACTGCATGCCCAATCTCGGTACCAATGAACCGGCATCGCCCGCACCTACTAAGCGCGCATAATCCAGTCCGAGCAGCACCACCACGCCATCGCGCACGACCCATTCATCCACGGCCCGCACGGAGAGTTGCTGCAAGTCTTCGTTCAGCAACGGGTGTGACTGCTGTGCGACCAGCAACTTCGCTTGCGCGCTGCCGATGGTCACGCTTGCGCGATGACGGTCGTTGATCCGCCGCCGCGCCGTCGCCTCAAAGCGCGATCCAGCGCCAGCACTTACTTGCCCGACGAAAACCAGATCCAAGTCGGCATTGACCGGCGTGGCGACGGCAAAGTTAACTCCAGGGACAGTGCGGCGTAAAACGCCATCGGAAGCGGCGAAGTAAGTTTCAACGACGCCGTGCGCTTCTCGTCGAGTCGGCGGCTCTTCAAACGGCGCGCGTGGCTCTTCCTCTTCGAGATTGAAGACCGATCGGCGGTTGTTGGCCAGACGAAGACGCCACTTCGGATCGCCGCGGTCGGTTCGTCTTTCCGGCAGCGTACGCCCTAAACCGACCGGCTCCAAGTTGAAGCGATAAACGAGTTCAGATGATGGGGTGACAACCACCGACGCGAAGCTCGTCGCATTGAAGCCGTCGGCAATGGCGCGCAGGATGTACCGCCCGGGAAGCGCGCGCAGACTGAAAGAACCATCCGTCGAGCTGCGCGTTTGGCGGACGATCTTCTCGGCACCTTCGCGCACGAGGATGATCAGAGCGCCAGCGAGCGGGCGGCCTTGCTCATCGCGCACCGATCCTGTGATGGTGCCGAATGGGCGGCTGCTTCCTAGAACCTCCGCAGCAGGCAGCGCGATGCAAAGCAACAACGCGCCAACGACCGCCGCGCCAAAGGGCAATCGGGCTTTCTTCATCTTCATCAGACCCTCCCTCGGCATGGACGCCTTCCAGCAACCGCGTGGCGAGCCGTGCGAACTGCAACCAAACGGACGCACGTCAGAAAGATTTGACCGTTCGGTTGAAGTTTGGGCTTAATTTTCCGCCATGCTCGTAAGGGGTGTCAAGCTGCGCGCCTGCGGAGTTTAAATGTTTTGAGCGAGCTGGGGCACCGTCGGCCTCTGTGTTTCTGTCTTGTGTCGAGCTACGCTTTCGGCGAAAGGCAGCGCGTGTATTCGAGCTAAGCCGCGCTTGGTCTTCGCCATTGCGACGCGAAGAACTTGTCTTGAAAGGCGAAAGCGCGCCGCTTCGGCGAAGACCAAGCTTCAAAGAAGCGCTCGAACGAGCCCATCCATCGTTTTCATGAGGAGAACACGACTTGCTTTGAGTTTCGGACGCGCTCGGGCTTCAGTCGATCGTGTGCTTTCGAGATTTGTCGCTGGGGCCAGCGCAGAGCGCATCGGCTGCCGCCTTGAGATCATGTCGTCGAGTTGCCAACAGCTCCTTGCGACGCTCGTACCATTCCTCGTCCGCCGCTTCACGCGCTCTTTCCGCCATTAAGGCGCGGCGCGTCTCCGTCGGCGCTGGCCCGCCAGTAACATTTCGCACGCCGACAAAGCTCGTCGGATCGAGCGACGCGCGAACCACTTCGGGCGACACCGACAGCGTGCGCCCGATCACCTCGCGCGCCGCCTCTTGCAACAACCTATGTGCCGCCTGCGCAACGAGCTCAATGTGCAAACTGTCCGCCGGCGTTTGAATCGCTTCCAACACGCTCTGCGTGCGACGCACAAAAGCCGCGACGATACGGTGCGCCGTCTGAAAAGCCAACCCTTCGTGCCGCACGAGCGCGTCGGCAAGTTCGGTCACGGTGATGAAATCTTCCGAAGCGCGCTCGCGTAACCGGTCCACATTGAATTGCGCGCTCGAAAGAACGGCGGCAAAGAGAGCGGTCGCGCGCCGCGCGTCGTGGAGCGCGCGCCAGACCAAAGGTTGCAGATCATCTTCGGCATCGTTGATGTCGCCGAACGGCGTGTTGTGGACCACTGTGAAGACGCTCTGCGCTTCGGCGAGCGCGCAACTGGCGAGCGCGCGCACGTGTTCGAGCGCGACCGGATTGCGCTTCTGCGGCATGATGCTCGAAATCTGCACGTAACCATCCGAAAGCCGCAAGAAGCCGAACTCGCGCGTCGCCATTAAGAGGAAATCTTGCGCGAACCGACCCACGTCGACCATCGCCACCGCTACAGCACCCATCGCTTCGGTCAAGTAATCGACGGCGCTGATCGCCGCGTAAGAGTTCTCCGCGACGCCTTCAAACCCCAGCAATTCAGCCGTGCGCGCGCGGTCGATGGCAAACCCCGTAGTCGTGATGGCGCAAGCGCCGAGCGGCGAATGGTTGGCGTTCTCGAAAGCGCGCTGCAACCGCGCGATATCGCGACCCAACACCTCCGCCATCGCCAGAAGGTAGTGCGCGAGCGTCGTCGGCTGGGCCGGTTGCGTGTGCGTGTAGGCCGGAATGGTCGTCTCATGGTGAAGAGCCGCTTGATCGAGCAGCGCGCGGCGCAGATCCATCGCCGCGCGGATCAGCGCAAGAAGATCGCGCCTGAGCCTCATGCGGTAGATCGTCACGTCTATGTCGTTGCGACTGCGCGCCGTGTGCAAACGTCCGGCCACGTCTTCACCACACATCTCGCTGAGTCGGCGTTGCAGGTAGAAGAAGAGGTCTTCGCAGCTTCCATCATAACGCGCGGCGAATATCTCGTCGCGATTCAACTCGTTGAGCGCACGCAGGATCAGGCAAGCGTTTTCGCGCGCAAGGATCCCCTGCTCAGCGAGCATCACTGCGTGCGCGACGTCAACCTCGATGAACGCATCGAGAAAAAGGCGCTTAGCCTCCTCGAAGGTCTCTGCCAGCACGTTCTCCGCATATGCTGGTGCCGGGAATTTCTCTTCCATCATCGTCCTCTTGACGTTTCGGTTTTCCGAACGCTTTGCGACGAACGGCGCAAAGTTCGCCCTTCGCCGCGTGTCGGGGCTTTCGCTAAACTCAATAGATTGGCGAAGAGTCGATACGCGCCGGGCACGCCTTCGGGCAATTGCCTGAACCACGCGTAGGACGTATAGACGTACTTGCCGCGCCCGATCTCGGCATAAACTTCGCCGCCCGTCTGCGGCGGCTCGCCCGCATCGTGCGATTCGAGCAAAGGCACGTAACGCGCATCGTAAGTCGTAAAATTGTAGAGGCTGCGCTCCTGCACCCAACCGCGCCAATCCGCTTCCGTGATCTTGTTCGGGAAGTTGAAGGCCGGATGCTCCGGCACGAGCGTTCTCACCGGCGCGTTCTCGTCCGTGACGCGCGCGGCCATTTTCGCCGGAAACGGAGCCAAGCCGCGCTCGACGTAGTCCGGGCGTTGGTATTGCACGATCAACGTCCCGCCTCGCCGCACGTAATCGAGCAGACGACGATTGTTGGCGACGAAATCGGGGCGCACCTGCGAGGCCCTGATGCCGACGACGATCACGTCGAAACGCGCAAGATCGCCGACTGAAAGCGCGTCTTCATCGAGCAACGTGACGTCAAGCCCCATCTGCCTGATCGCTTCGGGCACGCGGTCGCCGCTTCCCATGATGTAGCCGACGCGCACGGGCGCGACCTTCAAATCGAGCACGCGAAACGTCGCTTGCGCCGGAACGTAAACGCGATGCGTCTGAATGTGCGGATAGCTGATTTCATGCTCCGCGAGCGCGAACCTTCGCCCGCCGATCTCGGCTTCGGCGCCGAGCTTATACGCATCTTCGCGTGTGCCACCGGGAACGCGCACCGTGAAGATGAGCGAAGTCCTTTCGCCTTCACGCTCTAAGTCGAACCGGGCCGCCGCTGGCTCGACGCGCCAACCGGCGGGCACGTTCAACCTCACCGTTCCCTTCACTTCGCGCGCAGCGTTGTTCCGCAAGCGGATGAAGACTTTCCGTTCCGTCTCTTGCGCCGAAGTCGGAACGATGACCAATTCCGGATCGAGCGTGACCGAAACGAGCGGCACGACGTTTATCTCGCGCCTGATCTCGCCGCGGATCGGGTCGGCGTAACGGTATTGGACCGGCGCGGAGATCGTAACCGATTCACCGCTGATCACTGCTTCGACTTCGGCGCGCAAGATGGGCGCGTCGAACGGCATGCTCTTCGGCGCGTCGCTGGGCCAGTGGAAAAGGTCTCCCCGACGCGGCTCGCGCAACCAGTAAGGCATTGTCGGCGGAGCATCGCCCGGCACGGCAACGCGAAACAGCGCTTGTCTTTGTGGCGATTCGCGCCATCCGAACACGCCGCTTTGGGCCTCTGCCGCCGACTCGATCTGTTCGACGCGCCAACCGCTAGGCGCGCGCAACCGGATCGCTTTCACCTCCGCCGCTTTTTCATCCGGCAAAAAGACGCGCGCTGTGACGGTCAATGAATCTCCGGCCACCACCGTTTCATCATCGGCCAGCGCGTCGACCTTGACCGCCGCCGCGCGCCACAACGCTTCGGCGAACTGCGCCTCTTTCTGCACGAGCAAGAAGTCGGCATCATACTTCGCGTTTTCACTCTCAACGCTCGCGCGCAAGCTGGCGCGCAGTTTGCGCGTCTGTTGCAACCCTTCGGCGAGGACGGGGACGAGTTTGCGCGGCTCCATCGCATCGAACTCGCGCAAAGCGCGGCGTGCGAGAAGCTGCACGGCGCCAAGCCCCTCGATGATGCGCGCGTCGCGCAAGCCAGCCAACCGCGCGATGCCGCGGATCGAAACGTCTATCCCATCGAATACGCTCCGTTCGCCGCTCGAGCCAACGGCGCTTTCGAGCAAGCGGACGCCGGAAGTCTGCGGACCGAGCAGTTCAAGCGCGCCCATCTCCTGCGACTTGTGCTGGCTTCGACCCTCCATCGCGATCTCGAAGTAGCTACGACCGAGCAAGTCATCGTGACGACCGGTGTCGAGCAGCAGCGTCGGACGGTTGTTCGGATCGGCGCTGCGACCGATCCCCTCGCTCACGTAAATTTTGAGCGCGCGCCACGGGCGCAATCCTTCCGCGATCTGCTCGGGAAACTCCTTCGGATCGGCAGCCGCGCGAAAAGCTATTGGCGTCAGATACCCGGCAAGCTGATGTTGACCGTGACCATCGGCGGGCGTGCCCGTAAAGCGCGCGATGATGACGAGCGGGCGAAAGAGCCTTATGACGCGCACCATGTCGGCCAAGATCTCGCGTTCGCCCCAACGCGCGGCAGCTTCCGCGCGCGTCTTCGTGAAGCCGAAGTCGTACGCGCGCGTGAAGAACTGTTCGCCGCCATCGAGCCGACGCGCCTGCAGCAGCTCTTCGGTGCGAATCACGCCTAAAGGCTCAAACAGCTCTGGACCGATGATGTTCTGCCCGCCCTCGCCGCGGTTGAGCGCCAAATACGCGACGCGCGCCCCATCGCCGCGCGCAAGACGCGCGATGAGCGCCGAATCCTCATCATCCGGATGAGCGCCCGTATGCAACGCGCTCGCCGTGGTTTGCAAACGCACGAGCAACTGGCCCAGCGCCAAAGCGCCACGCTCGTATGGCGAACGCACCCCTTGCGCTCGACTGACGGGGAGCGCAGCGATCGCCACCGCCAACGCGCAAAGCCAACAGATCGCGCGATGAAGCCTTTTTAATCTCATCTTTCGATCACGTTTCGATCCCGCGAAATATCGCTCAGCACATCAGAAGCCTTCACGAGGCTAACCCTTTCGCCCCTCGATCAGTCAAACTCAAAAGCGTTCCGACGACGACCACCACGACGCACCCGATGACGTTGAACCACAAGAAAGCGATCTCCGTGTACCGGCTTGCGATCCAAACGGACGCGATGCCGAAGAGCAACCCCCAGAAAGCGCCGCGCGCGGTCGCGCGCGGTACGGCGAAAGCCAGGACGAAGACGCCGAGCAACGAACCGTAGAAGAAAGAGCCGAAGCGATTGACGACTTCGATCAACGAACCGAGCGAAGTCGAATAGAGCGCGACGATGCACGCGAACACGCCCCAAAAGGCGGTGGCGACGCGCCCCGCCAGAACGTAATGGCGATCGGGCGCTTCCGGCTTGAAGTGCCGACGGTAGATGTCGATCACCGATGCTGTCGCAAGCGCGTTCAGTTCCGCCGAGATGCTCGACATCGCCGCGGCGAAGATCGCCGCGATGATCAATCCGACGACGCCGATCGGCATGTGCTGAACGACGAAGGTCGGAAAGACGTAGTTGACATCGGTAAAATTGCGGTTGCTGTTTTCGCTGCGGACCGTCTCCAATCCTTTTCTGCGCGCCTCTTCAAATGCCCGCTCAGCCTCCAGATAATCTCGCCGGGCTTGGTCCACTGTGCCGCCCGACGCATCGCGCATGGCGCGCACGTACTCGATGGCGGCCCGTTCGCGCGCCGCGTGCGCCGTTTCGAACTCAACGCTCAACCGCCGCGCATCGAGCGACTCTCGTCGCTCAATACGCTCGGCTTCGACGCGGTTGAAGATGAGCGGCGGACGTTCGAATAGATAGAAGACGAAGACCAAAACGCCGATAAGCAGAATGAAAAATTGCATCGGGATCTTGATGAAAGCGCTCATCAGCAGCGACGTCCGCCCCTCATTGACCGAACGCGCCGTCAGATACCGCTGCACTTGGCTCTGGTCGCAGCCGAAATATGAGAGCATCAGGAAGAGGCCGCCGATCAAACCGGACCAAAGCGTGTAACTCTCCCGTAGATCGAAACGCGCATCCACGGTCGTCAAACGGCCTGCCGCGCCCGCCAAATGGAGCGCATCCGTGAAGGCGACGCCCTCAGGAAGTTTCGAAAGGATGACGAAGAGGCAGACGCCTAGGCCGATGAAGATGATGACCATCTGTTTGACGTCGGTCCACGTCACGGCCTGCACGCCGCCAGCCATCGTGTAGATGGTCGTCGTTAGCCCCATCGCGAAGACGGTCGCCGCTTCGCTCCAGCCAAGAACGATCGAAAGGATGACGGATGGCGCCGCGATGATCACGCCGACGCCCAAGCCCCGCGAGAGCAGAAAGAAGAAGCTCGTGAGCGTGCGCGTGCGCGCATCGAAACGACGCTCCAAATACTCGTAAGCCGTAAAGACCTTGGCGCGATAGAAGAAGGGCACCGCCGTCATGCAGAGGATCACCATCGCAAACGGCAGTCCGTAGTAGAACTGGATGAAGCGCATGCCGTCGGCAAACGCCTGCCCGGTCGTGCCCACGAGCGTGATCGCCGATAGCTGCGTCGCCATCACCGAGAGGCCGACCGCCCACCAAGGAAGGCTGCGGTCGGCGAGGAAGTAACCCTCGACCTTGCCGCTGTGCTTCGAGAGCCGCACGCCATCCCAGACGATGTAGACGAGATAAGCGGCGACCACCGCCCAGTCAACCCAACTCATGTGCGAGCATTCCTTTTTGCGTGCCGCATCTGGAATCGAGCGCCGCGTGCGTTCGGCGTTGGAACGAGGGCGCGCTCAACGCGAAAAAACCGCCGAAAAGAGCCAGAGAGCGCCGATCAACGCGACGGTGTAAATGACGACCGCCAAGTACACGCGAGGCCAACGAGCTTCCTCCTGTTCGTTTTCAAGCGGCGAATCGGTCATCTGTTTCGCATCTCCTTCGACAAAAGTGCGCCCCAAGTGAGGGCACGCCTCTCCCCAGCGAAGATCCGATGGACACGTGGGAGAGGCTAAAAGTTGAACTTAAAGCCGAGCTGAAACTGTCGGCTATCGGTTCCAACCGGATTTCGTTTTGTAAAATCAGGCAGCGGCCCGGTCAAGCTCCCGTCGGGATTGGTCGGCACCACGCCGTTGACCGAAACGATGCTGTTGATATTGAAGACGTTGATGAACTCGCCGAAGACCTCGATGTTGAATCGCTCGCTCAAGCGAATGAAGCGCGCGTAGCGCAGGTCAACGTTGTACCGATGCGGCGTGCGCCCCGTGTTGCGCCCGATGAAGAGCGGGCGATCGGCGTTGCCAGCCGCGCCGAAGCCATCTTGGTTCAAATCGCGTCCCGTTGTGATGTTGAAGGTCTCGCCGCTGTTGGCCGTCGCGATGATCCCCAATTGATTATCGTTGAGCACGCTTCGCCAGAACCCGCTCTCGACGTTGAAGGTCGGACGGGCGACGAAGCTCAAGACGAACGTGTGACGTTGATCGGCAAAGGAGTTCCCGCGATCGCGACGACGGTTCGTCGGATCCGAAAGCACGTAGCTCGTCGCCGCAACGAGGTTCTGCTCTGGAGCGTCGTCGATTGCGTGCGAGTAGGTGTAGTTTGCGCTGAATTGATAACCGGAAGAGAAGCGCTTGCTGAGAATGAGCGTGCCCGCCGTGTAGTTTGAGGTGCCGACCGATTCAACCATCAAGACGTTGTTGAACTGCGGATAGAGGCGCGTCGTCGGACTCACTACGGTGCTGAACACTGGACGACCGTCGGCCAAAAACCCGATCGGATTGATCGGGTTGATATTGCGATAGACGGGCAGATGCGTCCCATGCGAGTTGATGAAACCGACGGTCAACGCGAGATTCGGCGACAACGCTTGTTCCAACTGCAAGTTCGTATGGAAAGCGACGAGGTTCTCATAATCAGGCGAGACGGCTTCGATGCTCTGGCGCGGCAACGTTGCGCCGGGAGGAAGCGAACCGAGCGTGTTCGGAAAACGCGGCGCTCCCGTGCCGCTCGGACCAACGACGAAAGTGATGAAGCGCGGGTTGCCGTTGCTTTGCAACGCGCGCCGGTAGATGTCGAGCCAAGGCTGTTCGTAGTAAAGTCCAGCGCTCGCGCGCAGAACCGTCGGCAGCGTCCCTTCCCGCAAGGCATAACTGATGCCGAGCCGCGGCGCGAAGTTGTTCTTGTCTGTGCGGAAGCGTCGTGAGAAATCGAGCGGCGCGTTTGGATCGCCATCAGGCACGTCGTATAGATCGTAACGCACGCCGTAGTTGATCTTCAAACGCGGCGTCGCTTTCCAATCGTCCTGCACGAACGCTTGATAGAAAGTGGCTGGGACGGTGATGCTCGGGTCGCCGAGCGTCTCGGTGTACTGCGTGTAACTGAAAGGATTCGCCCCGCTCTTTGCTGCTACATAGGCGGCGATCGAGGGGAAGGTGTAACGCGCAAAGACGCCCGCCCGTTGCGTCTGCCGGACGCGGTTGAAGCCCGCGCCGAACTTGATCGTGTGCAGGCCGCGCGTGACCGTTACGTTATCGAGCAGTTGATTCGACGTTTCGAGCGGCGCGATCGTGTTGGCGTTCTCCGGGGCGCCGAAAGCAGCGATGCCTGAGATCAAGATCGACGGACGGCTGCCGGAATTTTCGTTCGGCAAGTTTTCGGACCGGCGCCGCGCATACTGATAGCGAAGTTCGTTCAAAACGACCGGAGAGAAAGTCGAAACCAATTGCACGCCGACCGAATCGGCCCGGTCGATGAAATCTATGCTTCGCTCGAGCGTCGTCGTGCCGCCGGCGATGTTGTTCGGCGACGTATTGCGAAATAGATTGAAGCGTCCGACGAGACGATGCTTGTCCGTCAACTGCACATCCGTGCGAACGATGAAGAAGTTGACCCGCTGCGAAGCCGGAATCGAGTTCGGGAAAGCGCTTGGACTGACGCCAGCGGCGATCAAGGCTTCCTGATCGGCCCTGCTGATCGTGATGACGCGCTGCGGTTCGCCCGCTAAATCGCGCGTGACGCGTTCAAAGCCCGCGTAGAAATGCCAACGGTTGCGGATAATCGGTCCACCCAATGCCGCCGTATAGTCATCGACTTTGGTCTCCGGCTTCGGCTTGGCCGGATCGGAGAAGAAAGGGCGCGATGAAAACGGCGTGCGTCGGAAACGATAGCCGACCGTGCCGCGATATTCGTTCGTCCCGGCGCGCGTCACCGCGTTGAAGACCACTCCGGGCGTATTGCCGAACTCCGGAGCAAAACCGTTCGTCACGACCTGAATTTCGCCGATGAAGATCTCAGAGATGGGCATCAGTCTGATCCCTGCTCGGTCCGATTGCGTGTTGTAGTTGCCATCGAGCTGGTAGTTGATCCGTCGCGCATAGCCGTTGGCGCTGATGCGCGGCACGCCGAACTCGACGTTGGGCCGCCCGACAACGTTCGCTTGAAGCAACGCGAAATTATACGGGTTGCGCGAAACCAACGGGAGATTGGTCACTTCGCGCTCGTTGATGACGCGCCCTAAGTCGATCTTGGCCGGATCCGCAACCGGCGCATCGCTGCTGACGGTGACCGTTTCGTTGACGCCGCCTGGCTCAAGCACAAGATCCGCGGTCGCCGTTTGACCGGCTGCAAGCTTGATCCCTTCGCGGACGAGCCGTTTGAACCCCGAAGCTTCGACTTCAAGGCGATAAGCTCCAAGCGGCAGCAGCGGCGCGCGATAGAATCCCTTTTCGTCCGTCTGAACCGTGCGCGTCGCGCCCGTCTCAGCGTTTGTCACAGTGATCCTCGCCCCAACGATAGCGGCACCGTTGACGTCTTTAACGGTGCCCTCGATCTGCCCGTTGAGCGCCTGTGATTGCGCGTAAAGCGCGCCCTGACTTGCGAGGCAAAACGTCAAAACGAGAAGCGATCTCGAAACCGACCTGCTTCGTTCACGTCTCAGAGCGAACATCTCTATGCCCTCCCAAGGATGGTGGCGCGGAAAGTCGTTCCTTTGCGCCGATCAAGGTGATCCAGTTTCGCCAAACTTTGCGCCAACTTCTCGTAAAGCGATTCGTTGGCGCGCTCGAGCGCAAGTTTCACGCTGCCCATCAAAGCAGCCTCTTCGCCGAGTTCCGTCGAAACGAGCGCCGGGCAGTTCTGCGCGATGCGCGACGCGATCTTCTGCAAGCGTGGCAAGAGATCGGGCGCCGACGCGATCAAGCGTCCGCCGAAGATGATCATCTCCGGATCGAGAATTGTCGCGATGTTAGCAACAGCGGCTCCGAGCCGCAGGACGTCCTCTTCGCCGAGCCTGGTCGCCGCTTTCGCGCGCGACGACCGTCGCGCTCTCGGTGCCGCGCCGACGTAGAACTCAAGGTAACCGGCAGCGCCGAAATCAGCATCCCACTCGCGAAAATCGACGTTGATGTGGCTGATTTCGCCCGCGTGCCAACGGTGACCGCGATGAAGACGATCTTCGATGACGATGCCTGCGCCGATGCCCGCATCCATCCAGATGAAGACGAAGTTGTGCACGCCGCGCGCGCGCCCGCACCATTGCTCGCCGAGCGCAGCGAGATTGACGTCGTTGTCCACGATGATCGGCGCGCCGAGTTGTTCGCTCAGCATCGCCCGGACCTCGACGTTGGCCCACCCTTTTAAGTTCGCCGCTTCGATCACTACGCCACGCGCGACGTCGGTCATGCCGGGGGCGCCAACGGCCACCGCAAACAGAGGAGCTTTGATCTGCTCGCCCAAGATCCTGCGCGTCGCCGCCGCCAGCCGACGAAGCAATCGACGCGGACGCACATCGCTGATTCCTTCGAGCGTCCGCTTCTGCAAGATGCGACCGTTCATGTCCGCAACGGCGAGTTGGATGGAGCTGGTGCCGATGTTTGCGCCGACGACCACTCCGCACCCGGCGTTGAACCCCAAAAGCTGTGGCTTTCGCCCTCCGTTGGAAACGCCTTCGCCCCGCTCTTCGAGCAGCCCAGCCTTAAGCAACCTTTCGACGAGCGCCGATACGGTCGGCGGACTCAAGCGCGTCGCGCGCGCAAGTTCAGCACGCGAGACGGTGCCGAGTTTGCGCACCGCGCGCAACACGCGCTGCGCGTTGTGCGCGCGCATCGCCTGCGCATCCATCTTGCCGCTCCCACGCATCGGCCCTGCCACACTTTGGCAAGTAACTTTATTAAGCCTTTTAACAAGGCTTTAAGTTGATGTCAAGAACAAAAATTCCTGACGACCGTGACTTCCAAACGCCACTGTCTCTGCGTTCGCCGCCCCACCTTGAGGAATCGGCTCTTCATGCGGCGTAAGGCGAGCCGTCGTATGGCCGTATGAGAGATTGAATCCTGCGGCTCCGGTCGCCGTGCGACCCGAATTTTTGGCCTTCCCTGAAAGACTGCGCCTTCGCGGCGATGCGGAGCGAGCAAAATAGCACTTCATCGAGCAGCGCTGGGACTGAAGACCGTTCGACCGAAAAGCTTTTTCAGACCTCAAGCTCGGTCCTGCGCCTATTCTTTAAGTGTGCGAAGGGATGATCTTCGACGAGGCGCATCAAGTCCGGTCCAAGGCCGATTTCACTGCCCTTTCGCTCCGAACAGATCGCCACCGCGCGCCATCTTTTCGCGCGCGCCAAGCGGCGATGAGAAGGAGCGCCGAGGCTCCGCCAGCGATGTCGATCAAGCTATCCCACAGGCTCGGCGTGCGCGTCGGGACGAAGCTTTGGCGGTACTCATCGAAAAGCGCGTATGAGATCACGAGCAGAAGCGAGATCTTCAACCAATGGCGGCACAAAAGCGCGCGCGAGGAAGAGAGAAAAGCGCGCGCTGCAAGAAGCGCAAGCACCGCGTACTCGCCGAAGTGCGCGCCCTTGCGAATCAGCGCGTGCACCGCGTTGAGCGCCTGTTCGCTGATTTCGGGAAAGAGCCACAAGAGCAATGGACGGATGATACGCGAAGTGTTCGCGGCGGAAAACTCTCCGCTGGAAGCGAAAAAGATCAGCGCCATCCAGGCGAGAAGCGGCCCGTAACGCCAGAGACGTTGCTTGTTCCTGTCATCCACCATCGCTGAGAATTAGGCGAAAAGGCCGCCGGATCAAAGCGACCGACGACCAGTTGGGACGTCAAAACCTCGCATCATCGCCAAAAAACAAACGAGGGAAGCACCGGATCGAGCTTCCCCCCTCAGTGAAGTTTCGCCCACGGATCTTCAGAGGACCATCACAACGCCGCCGCGCCGGAGACCACTTCGATGATCTCTTTAGTGATCGCCGCTTGACGTATGCGGTTCATGGTGAGCGTCAAATTATCGATCAATTCGCCGGCGTTCTTGGTCGCCGAATCCATCGCCGTCATGCGGGCGCCATGCTCGGATGCGACCGATTCGAGCAGGGCGCGGAAGACCTGTGTCTCAATGTAGCGCGGAAGCAAGCGCCCGAAGATCTCTGCTGGCGGCTGCTCGTAAATGTACTCCACTGCCTGTTGCGCTCCGGTCTCGACGCGCGGCACGGGCAGAAGCTGCTCGACAACGACGCGTTGCTGAAGAACCGATTTGAACTCGTTGTAGATGATGAAGACTTTGTCGAGCGATTCGTCTTCCGTGAACCGACGCATGATGTCGCGCGCAACCTCCAGCGCCTCCGCGTGCTCGATCCTTCCCTTGCCCGTCAGTCCGACGTACTCGCCGACGATCTCGATCTGGCGCCGGCGAAAGAAATCGCGCCCTTTTCGTCCGATAGCCAGCAGTTGCACTTCTTTGTCGGCGCGCTCTCGCAGGAAGGTCTGTGCCGCTTTGATCAAATTAGCGTTGAAGGCGCCAGCCAAACCCTTGTCGGCGGTGATCAGGACGAGCAGGTAGCGTCGGTCGCCGCGCTCGTCAAGCAACGGGTCATGAAGCGCGTCGCCAATGCGCGCGGCAAGGCGGCCCAGTACTTGCGTCATCTTGGCGGCATACGGACGCGCCGCGACGACGCGATCCTGCGCCCGCTTGAGCTTCGCCGCCGAAACCATCTTCATCGCCTTCGTGATCTGTTGCGTGTTCTTGACCGAACGAATGCGACGACGAATGTCCAAAAGATTAGCCATACGCCACTGTTAATTGATCACGGCAGCGCTCGTCGAGGTGAGCGCTGCACCCCCGACTTTAAGCGCCCACGGTAGCGGGCGCTTCGGCCCGTTCGGCAGCTCGCGACGAGCGCGCGCCATCGCCGCTTGTCGCCACTCGTGCCGGACCAGTCGCGGCGCTCGTCTCACGCCACGCATCTTTGAAATCGGCGAGCACGCGCTTGAGATCGGCGATGATCTCATCGCTCAAGGCCTTCTTCTCGGCGATGGCACGCAGCACGCCGGGATGAGAATTCTCGACGAAACGCAGAAGATCGGCCTCGAAGCGGCGCACCTGCTCGACCGGCACGTCGTCGACGTAGCCGTTAGTTGCAGCCCAGATGACGAGCACTTGCTTTTCGACATCCATCGGATGGTATTGCGGCTGCTTCAAGATTTCAGTCAAACGTTGGCCGCGCGCAAGCTGCGCTTGCGTCGCCTTGTCGAGATCAGAACCGAACTGCGCAAACGCGGCTAGCTCGCGGTACTGGGCCAGCTCCAGACGAAGCGTGCCGGCGACCTGCTTCATCGCTTTGATCTGCGCAGCGCCGCCTACGCGCGAAACCGAATTGCCGACGTTGATCGCCGGACGGATGCCAGCGTTGAACAAGTCCGTTTCGAGAAAGATCTGCCCGTCAGTGATCGAGATGACGTTGGTTGGAATGTAGGCCGAGATGTCCCCCGCTTGAGTTTCGATCACCGGCAAGCTCGTCATCGAGCCGCCGCCTTTAGCATCCGAAAGCTTGGCCGCACGCTCCAGCAAGCGCGAGTGCAGGTAGAAGACATCGCCCGGGTAGGCTTCGCGCCCCGGCGGACGCCGTAACAACAACGAGATCTCGCGATACGCCGCAGCGTGCTTCGATAGATCATCGTAGATCGTCAGCGCATGACGGCCCGAGTCGCGGAAATACTCGCCGATAGCAGCCCCCGCGTAAGGAGCGAGATACTGCATCGCGGCTGGCTCCGAGGCGGAAGCTGTGACCACGATCGAATACTCCATTGCGCCGTAGTCTTGCAATGTCTTGACGACCTGCGCAACCGTCGAGGCCTTCTGCCCGATGGCGACGTAGATGCAGATGACGTCTTTGCCCTTTTGATTGAGGATCGTGTCGATGGCGATGGCCGTCTTGCCCGTCTGTCGGTCGCCGATGATCAACTCGCGCTGGCCACGTCCGATCGGGATCATCGCGTCGATCGCCTTGAGACCCGTTTGCAGCGGTTCTTTCACCGGTTGGCGATCCACCACCCCCGGCGCGAGCCGCTCGACCGGATTGTATTGTTCAGTGATGATCGGCCCGCGGCCATCCACCGGCTGACCCAGCGCATTGACCACGCGCCCAATGAGCGCCTCACCCACCGGTACCTCCATGATGCGGCGCGTGCGGCGCACAGTGTCCCCTTCTTTGATGAGGTAAAAATCGCCGAAAAGCACGGCCCCCACTTTGTCCTCTTCAAGGTTCAAAGCGAGACCACGCACGTCATGTGGGAATTCGAGCAGTTCGCCTGCCATCACCTTTTCGAGGCCGTAGATCTCGGCGATGCCGTCGCCCACTTTGATGATCGTGCCGACCTCGGCGACCGTCACGCCCGCCTCGAAATTTTCCACCTGTTGCTTGATGATCTCGCTGATCTCGTTCGCTTTGATCGGTTCCATAACTTCCCTTCCGCCGACTGGCTAGCTTTCGGAGATCTCTCAAATGAATCTTCACGCTTCGCGCGCCAAACGCTCGCGCACGACTTGGAGTTGACCGCGCACTGAACCGTCGTAGACGGTCGAGCCGATGCGCGTGACTACGCCGCCAATGAGTTCCGGATCGACGGCGAATTGCAGCCGGACCTCGCGGCCCGTCACCTCTTTGAGCCGCTGCCGCAAAAGCTCGCACGATTCTTCATCCAACGGCCGCGCCGTTATCACTTGCGCCGAGATGACGCCCGCGCGTTCATCCAGCTCTTCGGCGAAACGCCGATTGATCTCGCCTAGTTCCGTGATCCGATGGTTCTGCAGCAGAACGCGCAGAAAGTTCGCCGTCGTTTGCCGCACGCGCGTGCGCGTGATCAGCGTCTCCAAAACCTTGCGCTTTTGATCGCGGTGGACCGTCGGATTGCGAAAGACTTCGAGCAGCTCGTGATGCTCCTCGATCATCCGCTGCCACGCGAGCAACTCTTCTTGCACCTCGCGCGCTTCGCCGTGCGCCGCGACGACATCGGCCAACGCCGTCGCGTATCGTCGTGCCACCGCTGCGCTCAACGCCCGTTACCTCCGATCTCTTCGACGTACTTTCGCACAAGGCGCGCGTCATCTTCAGGACGAAGATCGCCTTTGATCATCTCCTCGGCCAAACGCACGCTCTGCTCAGCAGCGAACTCGCGCAGGCTAGCCCGCGCCGCTTTGGCCGCCGATTCGATCTCACGCGCGGCCTGTTCGCGCAAACGTTTGATTTCTTCCTCGGTGGCACGCGCGATGCGCTCGCGCTCTTCCGCCGCTTCGCGCTCAGCCTGCGCGCGCACCTCGGCGACCTCCTGATCGAGCCGAGCGAGCCGCGCATCGACCTCTTGGAGCTTGGTCAAGGCCGCATCGCGCTCCCGCTTCGCTTGCTCCAACTCGCGTTTGATCGCTTCGCGGCGCGTGCGCAACACCTCGCCCACAGGACGTCGCAAGAAGTAGTAAAGCGCAGCGACGAAGATCAATAGGTTCAGCACGCGCCACGCATTGTAGTCATATAGGAACGAGCCGTCCCCTTCAACCGCCCAAAAGACGATGGCAAAAAGATCCGTCATGATTTTCAACGCTCTTGGCTTTCGTCGATCTGCGCTTCAAACTCCTGACCGCGCAACGGGTCTGCCCAAAATGTGCGTGCTGATCTCCGCGGCGATCCTGCGCGCCTCCGTCTCCAAAGTCCGCCGCGCTTCCTCGGCCTGCGCAGCAATGGCCTGCTTTTCGCTCTCGATCATTCGCGCGACCTCTTCGCGTACCTCATCCAAACGACGCTGCCGCTCTTCGAGCGCTTCAGCTCGAACGCGCTCGAGCAAGCGATAGCCCTCTGCCCGAGCCTCGCGCAATGAGCGTTCGTACCGGTCCAGCCGTTCTTCCACTGCGCTCAAAATCGAGCGCGCTTCGCGCCGACGTCCGATCGTCAACTTCTCGCGCTCGCTAAGCACACGCAATACAGGCTTGTAGAGCACCGCGTTCAAAACGGCGATCATGATGAGAAAAAGGATGATGTGCAGAAAAAGCGTGCCATCGGGCACGAGTTGAATGGGGCCTTCAGCTAGGGCAAGCAGAACCACCATAAACTTTTCGTCTCAACGCTTCCTTCGAATCGAACGACCGGGCCAGCGACCTCGCTTTGCGCTTTTGACTCTCGGATGGTGTTGGCAAGCTGTTGCCAAAAGGTGAGAAGCTTAGCACGCTATTTCACAAGCGTCAAGGGGTTCGGTCAGCTCGGGAAACTCACGAAACAACAGCAGGGGGACCACCGCAAACGAGGTGTCTGTAGGCGATGGTGACCCACCTGACGCAACTTGTTGTCGTAGAAAATAGCCGTGTGGGCTTGCCAATGATCCGTCGAGGTCGTCGCCTCAAGGTAATGATCAGGTAGGCTCTGCCACAACCCGATGGCACCTTCCTCGTCCCTTGAACCTATATCCACCCCGCACTTCTAATCCTATTTCGTCTGATCTAATTTCCTGATGAGATGCAGGTTGACTACGTCAGTTACTCGCTGCCACCGCTCGGCGCTCACATCTCTTTCAAAAAAGCTCATGGCAACGATGTACTGTCCATAACGAACCTGATAGAACCAGTACGCACAATCTGATGGATCCCCCATGGCGCATACGACCAGCTCTTGATCTGCCGCAGCTTGATACCTCCAGTTGGCCGGGTAGCGCTTCGCATCGCCTGAACCCGGCAAGAAAGGTAACTCGTTGAAGTTCGGTAGGTGATCGAAATAGTATAACTCGGGACGCGCCAGCCAAAATTGGACCGCGGCCACAATCGGGGTGCGATGACGATAGACTACGATTCCCGGTCCTCTGCTCCAAGAACGGCTCTGCGCTTCGATCGCGTAGGGGAATGCCGCACTTCCTGGTACCGGATCGAGGTGAGTCCGTCCGTCCCACCTCTGATCCGGTTCTTGTTCGCCGAGCTCACATACAGAGGATAACTCGGACCCGTCAACCAGCAATTCTTCGAGCGGCACATCCCGTCGCCTGCTGCACTGCAACGCCGTCAGATAGACAAGCACCGCCAATAGCACGCTCAGCAAAAACTTCGCCCCGACTTTCAACGCCCGTTCCACCCCTCGCTCTTTTTATCGATGACATGCTTGAATCGTTTGCCGTTGGCCTTGATATACTCAGGCGAGTCTTGGACTTTCAGCATCTCGGGCAAACGGCTGATTACCTCGTGGTGCAGCTGCTCTTTTGTGAGCTGATCCCCATATCTATTCCATAGCTCAATGCCTATTTGCACCGTCAGCACATCCATGGAATCGTTACGCCCGGCCACTCCGTCCGCGACAGCAGCGCCTTGCTGCAAAGTCTCGGCGTCGAAGCCGGCGGCTCGCCCCACATAGCCGTAATGGATGTTGGACCAGATATCGTAGTAGACCTCATGCTGGTTATCACCGCGTAGCGGGAAATGGTGATCTCCCTCCTTGTCAAGCCCAAGCATCTTGGCGAGCTTTGGTTTGTGGTCCCAATCGCCACCCGGTCTGACCTTCAAGCCCCAGAGAACCAAAGCTGCAGTGATGTGGTCAGCCACGCTTTCGCCACCCGCTTGTGCGAACGCCGCGCTGACCTGCTCCCAGAAGCCTCTAGGGTGCAACAAATCGCTTGCGCGATCGAGATGGGCCTTGATCTGTTTGACTGTGTCGCTACGAGCGTTGGTCACCATTTCGTTGAACATGTATTCCAAGGTTACATCGAAACGGGCATATGAGACCTCGCTTTGCTCGACGCGTTGGCGCATCTGCGCGCTGTACAACTGTTGCTCGCCAACCTTGCTCGCCTTGCCAGCTTCCTCGCCGCTCGCGCTATCTACCACCGTGCCGCTAGTTGTCACCACCGCCTCGTTCGACAGCGGCGGGCTGACTTCGCTCACGCCACCATCAGCAGTCACTCTCACCGTCATCTTCGTCTCCTCCCTTCAACTCTCTGTCGTCTGCAACACTCGCAGCTTGCGCCTCGCGGGGCAAGCCTGCCATGGCGCTTGCTGCGTCGGGCAACCTCCACACTCAACCCTCTTGCGTCACCTCGGGGCGGAAGGATCTCTGGGAAGAATCCACGGGTATTGATCGGGATCCTCTGCAAACCGGCAGAAATCTCTGCCGCCGAGCTCGACATGCGGTCGCTTGACCTTTTTATCCTCGCCCAACCACCCGATCTTCATTCTCCTCGTGGCGCGCGCAGCGTGTTCTGGCAGGCGTGTTGGTGTCGGCGATCTGCCGCACTCTCCCTTTTCAAATAGCCCCTACTATTTATCGGCGCTTTGCGGAAAAAGTTTCCTACCCTGCTCTCCTGCCAGCAACTTCATGGCCGCACTCTCCCTTTTCAAATGACCTTTACTATTATTATCGGCGGTTCGCGGAAAAAGTTTCCTTGTAATTTCGTTGCGTTTTCATGGCCGACTTGTGAGGGCTACCCCTTGTTGCCACATACACCAACCCCTGAGCCTTCCTTGCTTACATTGAAAAGGCGTCGCCCGGTGGCGCCCTCAAAGTGAAACCGCGCATCTCGGCCCACCAGTTGCTTCCCACCCATCGATCTTTAGGGCAGACGAATGAGGCATCTCGGCCTCGACCGCGCCGTTAGTGGTGACACTAACCGGGAGAAAGTGAGGTGGACGATGAGAGGATGAAGCCAAGCTTTTCCATGGTGGAGGTTTTTCGCTTTGATGATTTTTCTTCCGTTAACTTCTGAGTTGGCAACTCTCTAGCTCTGAGGGAGGGTCAAGTCCGAATTTTGGCGTAAAGCTCCTGTGGTCCAGTAGGTGGTCCAGCGACTGGTCCAGTAGGTCAAGTACGAATGGTGTAAAATCCCCTCTAGGTAGATTCATAACTGCTCAGGCCGCCTCGCTCAACGTCGCCTCCACCTTCTGGTTCGCCGCCGAGTTTCGCCACTCCCAATACTCGGCCATGTCGAAGTACCGATGAGGCGGTCGTCCACGCCTCGTCGATCTGCATCAGGACCGCCCCGATCAGCCGGCCAACGCCGACCAAGTGGACTCCGATTCCGCGTCGCCGATCATCAGTCCAAGGATCTCCCGGTTGATCCCCGTGACCAAGAGCACGCTGCCGCACCCGGCCACCCTTGCGTACCCGGATGACCAAGGCAACCACCAACAGGAACGGGTATGCCTGCCCGGAAAGATCCCGCCCGCTCCATTCCCGGACGATGGTGTCCAGACCCTTGCACAGCTGCGAGACGGTGGATCTGGAAAATTCCGCCCCACACGACGCCTCCACGAAAAGCCCGCACCTTGCAGGTGCTGACGCCGCCTACCACCATCTCCACCATGGCCAAGAGTAGTGCCTGCTCGTTCCGCTGATAGCGGCGGAAGAGGTCCGTGAAGAACTCGCCGCTGAAGCAGCCGGGGCACCGCTAGGACCAGCCTGCCCACCCGCCTGTTGATGGGCACCTCCCGGTGGCCGTTACGGTAACCCCAGCGTTCTTCGCTCCGCTCGTACGGCTTGGCTTTGAGCTGTGCGGTCGTCTGCGCCTCGAGGATCTGGTTGAGCACCCGTTGAAAAGTCGGGCTAGACCGTCATCCCGCAAAATTGACGCTCCCACGGCGCCAGAGCGCATGGGATTCACACGCCTAACCTTCACGCCCGGTACGGGCGTCGCGCCGCGGGCGAGTTCAGGCGTCGCGTCAATCCAAAGTGCGTGACGCGATGCGTGTGCACCACGGTGCAGAGTTAATTCTGCCACACGCAACCACCCACCAGGCGCGTGCAGCGCCGCGCGCCCGCACGTGGGCGCGTCTATGCGCTCCCACCCCTCGTGAGGATCGGTTTTATCGCTCCCCTACAACCCCTCTTTTCTGTAACGGATCCCTTTACAACCGCTCGAGCACGTCTTGCAAGGTGATCTCAGCTAGAGTCCGTCGCACCGCTTCGTCGATCTCCCCTTGGACCCAGCAGAGCACAGAGTGAATGTTACGCCCGACCGGACAACGGCGCCGCGGCGCCGGATGGAGCGCAAAGGTGCTGCCGCCATTCACTGCAAGGTAGACCTCAAGCAACCTGATCGCGTGCGGCGCGCGCGCCAGTTCGGCACCGCCGCCCGCACCGCGCCGCACGCGAATCACACGCGCGCGCGCCAGCGCACAAAGCGTCCGCCGAATCACCACCGGATTGGTGTTGACGCTGCGCGCGATCGCACACGAGCCGAGCGGTTGGCCGCCAGCGCGCGCCAACAACGCCAAGGTGTGAACGGCAACGGCGAAACGACTAGAAGCCACGGTTCGCGCCCTCGTGAATGTAACCATACTGGTTACACTTTCCCTTGTCAACTCGACGCCGTCTCGAAAACTTATTCGCCCCTGATCCCCAACCCGGCGCTCCAGTTCCTACTGTCAACTCGGCGAGGTCTCATCTCGCCTTTCGGTGCCGCGCGTGCCAACTTCCTGAGCCGTTTCGCTCCACACCTCCGCCCGATTGCGCGGTTTCGGTCTCGCCACGCAGAAACTGCCACGGGCGCGCTGCGAGATCTATGACCTTCTTCAGAGCTGGCTCGATCCAAACCGGCTCTTCCTCAAAGAGCGCGTGCACGCTCGCCGCGAGCAATAGAGCGCACAAGTGCGGCGGTTTCTCTCGAAAGAGCGCACAGCAAGCCCATCGCATCCACCAGACACAGTTTGGTCAACCTCGGGCTTGTCATCACAAGCCCCCCCAACTGCGCTTCGTGGGGAGGAAGTCAACGAAAATGGAGGCCATACCACCGACAACAGCGCTAGCACTACGAGGACTCCTTGGCGCGCAGACGTAGGGGAAGAAATCTTGGCGCGCAGACGTAGGGGAAGAAAAAAGGATCCGTTTCTTACGCCTTACCAGCATGCTGCTATCAGGAGGCAGGAAACGACTATTTCGTCCAACTCACATGACCACAATCAATGGGCCGCGTTTTTCGATCACCTCGCCGATGATAAACGAATCGACTTCAGAGGCGAAGTTTTCGGCCTGTGCTGGCGAAAGGCTAATCAGCAGACCGCCAGCCGTTTGTGGGTCGAACAAAGCGCTTTGCATTTCGCGCGAGACGTCAGATGCAAACTCCACCGCATCGCCCACGTAAGCGCGATTGTTGCGATCGCCGCGCGTCAACATCCCTTGCGCGATCAACTCCAACACGTCTGGCAGCAGCGGCACGCGCGCGCAATCTATGCGCAAGCAGACGTTGCTGGCGCGCGCCATTTCATACGCATGACCGAGCAAACCAAACCCCGTGATGTCTGTGCAAGCATGCGCCCCAAGCCTGACCATGGCTTCCGACGCGCGCCTTGCCGACTGCGTCATGACACGCATGGCGGCTTCGGTAGCCTCTTTGCTGGCTGCGCCACGCTTGATCGCCGTCGTGATCGCTCCCGTGCCGAGCGGCTTGGTCAAGATAAGCTTGTCGCCCACTTGCGCTCCTGCGTTTCGAACAATCCTCTCCGGATGCACCGTGCCCGTAACGGCATAGCCGAACTTGATCTCGGCGTCATCAACTGAATGGCCGCCAATGACGAGGACGCCCTCCTCATTCATCGCCCGCAAGCCGCCGCGCAATATGCGACCTAAAACCGTCAAGTCCTCTTTTTGCGGATAGCAAACTAAAGCGAGCGCTGTCAGCGGACGTCCGCCCATCGCGTAAACGTCGTTGAGCGCGTTGATGGCAGCAATCCGCCCATAGGTTTCCGGATCGTCGGCAATAGGCGTAAAGAAATCGACGGTTTGCACTAAAGCAACGTCTTCTCTTAAACGAAACACGCCCGCGTCATCGGCCGTATCGTACCCGACAAGTACGTTTGGATCGTGGGGTTGCGGCGGCAACTCGCTCAGCACCTGAGCGAGATCGCGTGGCGCGAGTTTGGCCACTCAACCAGCGCAGGAAACCATTTCAGTCAATCGCTTCACCATTTCAACCCTCTAATATCTCGTTTTATCTTTTACAATTAACCTCACCCTGGCACAAGCAACCCCATAGGGTAGCGCCGTACTCTCCATGACAGAGGCTGCTGAGCCTCTGAAGCCAAAGGTGATCATTCAATTGGTTCGCGCAATTTTGTTTGCGTCAACCACTGCTGAGACCTTGAAGCCGAAGGCGATCCTGAAGCAGCGCCGTAAACCCTTCTTGCTCTCTTAACATTACCATTGACGAACGACGCAGTTGAAATAAAGAGGTGACCTATGGAATGGCGAAGCCGTCATTCGTTCCTAGCACAAGGCGATACAGACGATCTAGGTCCGCCATGTCGTAAAACTCTATTTCGATCTTTCCGCCTTCGCCCTCCGAGTTCTGCACGATGCGAACCTTAGTGCCTAAGTGACGGCGCAGTTTATCCTCTGCCGCACGTATGTTTGGGTCCGCCGTCGTTTCTTCTGCGCGTGTACGCCCTTCAACGGCAGCCGTTGGCGGCAGGCCAGCGATGATACGCTTTACGGACCTTTCTACCTCGCGCACGGACAGACCACGCGCTACGCAGTCTTGCGCTAGGCGCCTTTGTACTCTCTCGTCATCTATGGCGAGAAGAGCGCGGGCGTGCCCCATGGATAACTTCTCTTCCTCTACTAGCCGCTGTATGTCTTTCGGCAAACGGAGTAGACGCAAGTGATTGGCCACAAAAGAGCGGTCACGACCGATGCGTTGAGCGATCATCTCCTGCGTCAGCCCAAGCGTCTCCATCAGACGTTTGTAGGCGTGGGCCTCTTCTATGGGATTGAGTTCCTGACGTTGTATGTTCTCAATCAACGCTAGTTCTAACAATTTGTCGTCCGGTATCTCTCGGACGACCACCGGCACTTTTTTCAAGCCAGCTCTTTGCGCCGCGCGCCAGCGTCTTTCCCCGGCAACCAATTGATAACGTCCGCCACGCCGCCGCACGAGAAGGGGTTGCACGATGCCGTTGGCGCGAATCGACTGGGCTAATTCCTCCAGTTTAGCTTCGTCGAAATTGGTTCGCGGCTGCATGCCGCTCGGCTCGATGAGGTCGGTTTCGACTTCCAGCAGTTCGTCGTTAGCTGTCGCTGGTGAATCCGACAAAAGCGCGCTCAGACCCCTGCCGAGTGCTCTTCTTGTCATGCGCCAAGACCTCCTTTGCAAGCTGTAGGTAACTCTCCGCGCCACGTGAGCGTGGATCGTAGAGGATAATTGGTTTGCCGTAACTCGGTGCTTCTGCCAAACGCACATTGCGCGGAATCACGGTCTCAAATACTTGACTTCCATAAAAGTCGCGTAGATCCGCCGCTACGGCCGCCGAAAGGTTAGTGCGCTCATCGTACATCGTGAGCAAAAGCCCCTCGATGACCAGATTCGGATTGAGCGAACGTCGGATGCGAGCGAAAGTATCAAAAAGTTCCGTGACGCCTTCGAGCGCGAAGTATTCGCACTGAATGGGCACAAGCAGCGAATCGGCAGCAGTCAAAGCGTTGAGCGTAAGCAATCCCAATGAAGGAGGACAATCGATGATGACGTAATCGAAGTCCCCTTTGACTTCTTGCAAGGCCGCCTTCAAGCGATGCTCACGTCTTTCGATATCAACTAACTCAACTTCAGCGCCCGTCAAATTACGCTCCGAAGGGGCGATCTTCAAAGAAGCGATCTCGTTGTCCTGTATGATTGCGGAGATCGGTTCGCCAAGGACGAGGACGTGGTAAAGGCTCCGCCGAAAGCTCCCGCGCTGAATGCCTGTGCCGGAGGTTGCATTGGCCTGTGGATCAGCATCGACGAGCAGAACCCTCATCCCGCTCAGGGCGAGCGACGCAGCGAGGTTGACCGCAGTGGTCGTTTTCCCGACTCCGCCTTTTTGATTGGCTACGGCAATGGTCTTCGCCATATGGCCCTCGCTCTTTAGAGAGCAGATAAACTAGCATGAAACAAGGGTAGAGCGCCACAACTTTTTTGATGAACACCACTGGCCTCGCCGGAATCGCACAGCACATCCGCGAAATACGACCTCCCAACATGGCAACTCTCACGATCGCGCAAAACGAAATCCATATTGCAACCGCCCTTGTACCCAGACAGACACATGTGAGACTGCCTTAGCTAAAATGTGGGGACCACTCCACGGACGTTTCAGGATGAGTTCTATATCCAGCCCCTACCCACACGGATGGCAGCAGCTGCAGGTTGAGCTGAACGCTTAGCTTGATCACGACAACGGGCACAGACCCCACATGGAGCTAGGTGGGCTTGCGCCATGAATAGTTAACAGACTCCAAATCGCCGGAAAGCGGCCCCACATGGGGCTAGGTGGGCTTGCGCCCTTAGAGTTTCTCGCTAAGAGGTGAGTTGGTCCCCACTGAGTCTCAGATGTATTGACCGATTACAGGAACGGCAACGGCAGAAGGCAGCGCAGAAGGGGGCTTTAACTGCCGCCACCGTGGCATGACCCAGACCGCTTTTACAGACAGTTCGGGACTTGACCCGACGCTCGCGATGCAATGGGATGAACTACATGGCTATATCCATCTCTGACCGCTGAGGAGCACTGAAATACGGCGAAGAGGCTTTTCCAAAGACCGAGGAATAAACGGGAACTTCCCTTACAAGCTGCCAAAAAATTAACCAACCCACAACTTTGGGGTGTATCTCGTCGTTGTGCGTAACGATCGCTTGTTTCACGTGACACGAGGACGTCGGCGTTTCACGTGGAACTTCCCTTACCGTCCGCGCAAACTGCTCCACGTCGAAGAAATTTTAGAGTGCAGCCTGCTTTCTCGCTGGCGCTCAACATGGGTTCATTAA
>NZ_PSLQ01000016.1:32926-52399 GCF_040289685.1 Pyrinomonas sp. | reverse complement strand
GTCGGCTCGGCGAACTGCTCCCCTTGCCAAAGCCGACGCTGGTTGCCAGCGCTTCGCCGCTCCCAACCGGACCGACGCCGTCGCCAACTGCAACGCCGCTGACTCAAGCCCCGGCTCCGCAACCGACGCCACCGGCGGTCACCGCGCCGTCGCCCCTGCCGAACACGCCATCGCCGCGCGAAAGATTTGAGCGCGGGGTTGCGCTCTGGTCGCAGAATAGAGCGGCGGCGCTCGAAGAGTTTCGCGCGGCGAGCCGCGCCGGCGTAAGCGACGCTTACTACTACCTTGGGCTGAGCATCGCCGAAGGGCGTGACCCGCGCCAACTATCGCGCGCCGAACTCGTCTCTGCACTCTACTACTTTCAGATGGCGCGCGCTGGCGGCGGACGCACGGCGGCGCAAGCGCGCCGTTACGAAGAGCGACTCGGACAAGAGTACGACCGTCGCCGCGGACAATCGCCGCGATGATGGGCCGCCCCGAACCGACCGCTGCTGGCGGGGACGATTGGGGCGCCCAGCGATTTTTCGGCGTGGGGAAACGGCGCGCGCTTTGAATGCAACCGCGCTCGAAGCTCACGTAAAGCTTAGCGACCTTTGCAAAAGGAGCGTCCGTGGGACCACGGATCGGGCGGCGAAGAGTTAAAACTCCGCGCTGCCTCGTCTATAGAAAGACGCTGCTTCGGCGTTGTTCCCCGCACATGATGAATGCGTGAAACTCCTGCGTCGCGTTTTGCGTAAGATGATCTGACCGCTTTCGAGAAACCATGCCGACGCTCATCATCAAATATCCGGGGCGGGCGCCGGAAAAGTTCCCGGTGGACCAACTGCGCATGACCATCGGGCGATCGGCGCGCAACGACATATGCTTGAAGGATCCCTTTGCATCGCGCGTGCACGCCGAAATCCGGCGCGAGGGGAACACATACTTTCTGCGCGACCTCAACTCGGTCAATGGCACCTACCGCAACGGTGTGCGGATCGCCGAGGCCGTGCCGCTCGACGACGGCGACACCATCTGCATCGGCGAGACAGAGCTGGAATTCCGCGAAACCGACGGGGCGCAAACCTCGGCCCTCTCCATCGCTGAAGCGCAAGCCGCGCTGCCCGAAGCGACCATCAGCGTCCCATCGGTGGACCGCACGACCTCGGGCCTGCTGGAAGCGATCGAAGAGGCGCGCCAACGAGCGGGTGTCTGCGTTGCGCCGAGCTATCAAGTGGCGCAAAGAAGCGAATTGCTTGCGCTCATCAGCAAAGTCGGGGTGACGTTGCTCGCGTCGGTCACGCTCGATGAAACCCTACGGCAGATAGCTTCGCTCGTCTTCGACGCCGTGCCCGCCGAACGTTGCATCATCATGCTGCGTTCGGGCGAGACGGGCCAATTGGACGTGCGCGTGGCAGCGACGCGCGTGACGCGCGAGACGGTGGGCGAGTTTCGCGTCAGTCGCTCGGTGATCGAAGAGGTCATCGGTCACGGGCGCTCGGTTCTCACCTCGGATGCCGAACACGATCCGCGCTTTGCCCACACGACGACGGTGCGTGGCATAAGATCAGTGCTCGCCGTGCCGCTCGGCGTCGAAGATCGCATCTTCGGCATGATCTACGCCGATTCGCCGTTAATCGAAGTGCGTTTCACCGAAGATCACCTGAAGATTTTGACGACGCTCGCTTCGGTGGCCGCCATTCGCGTCGAGAACGCACGTCTCGCTGAAGAGCGAATCAAACGCGAGCGCCTTGAACGCGAACTCCAGCTTGCGCGCGAGATACAACAGCGCTTTCAACCGGCTGCGCCGCCGCGCATCGAGGGCTATGAACTCGAAGGCATAAGCTTCCCATGCTACGAAATCGGCGGAGATTATTACGACTTCATCCTGCGCCCCGACGAGAAGTTGATCTTCACGCTCGGCGACGTTTCGGGCAAGGGGACGAGCGCCGCGCTTCTCATGTCGTCGCTTCACGCCGCCGTGCACGCCCATGCGTTCTCGCCGGATCCCGCCGTTGAAAAGGTACGCGAGATCAACCGCTATCTGGCGACCAACATCCCGACGAATCGCTTCGTCACGCTCTTTTACGCCGAACTTTCTGCCGCCTCCGGCGAAATCGAGTACGTCAACGCCGGTCATAATCCGCCGTTGATCGTCCGCGCAACGGGCGAGGTCGAACGGATCGAAGCGACTTGTCTGCCGCTCGGAATCTTCGAGGAGGCGCCTTTTGCTGGCGGCTCGAACCGCTTGGATGCCGGTGACGTGATGGTCATCTACTCGGACGGCATCTCCGAAGCGTGCGACGAACAAGGGCGCGAATTCGGCATTGAATCTCTGATCGAAGTCGTCGTTGCCAACCGACGCCTCGCCGTTTCCGCGCTGCGCGATCAGATCGAAGGAGCGCTTTCGCGCTTCACGCACGGAGCGCCAGCCACCGATGACGTAACGCTGGTCATCCTTAAACGGCTCGAAACGGCGCAGGGAAGATAAACGCTCCGACGAAGCTCACCGCTCTCACCTCGGTTGACGAGCCTTGGAAAGAACCGAACGCGCCTTCTGACTCGCCTCAACGGAAAACGCTCGGAAGCCTTCGGTCCTACCGCAGCAACTCTACCCGCAAAGCCCCCTCGCGCTTCTCGCCTCGTGCTCAATCTGCGCTCTGCGTCGCAGAGGTAGCAGCTTTACCCGCAACGTAGCTCTTCACGCTTCCGCTTCGAGAGAACGTCTGAAACTGGCTGTGCCGTGCGCTTCATGCGAGTTCGTCTTATGGGGAAGCACCGGCAGAGGATCGTCTTCATGAGAGCCTTGCAAGAATCCCTTCATCGAAAAGCAATCTGAATGCGCTGGCAACCATTCGCCGACGCGCGTTCATCTACAAGCATCTCGAAAGACCCGACCAAGCGACCGCGAAACCCATCACAAACGATGGCGTTCGGTTCTTGTTCGGGTTTTCGGTTTGAAGAAAGACTTCTCTGTGGGGGTTTTGAGGTTATGCGCAACTTTTTGTGGCTTCTCGTGCTTGCTCTTTTGCCCGTTCAACAAGCATGGGCGCAAGTCCCGCAAGACGATCGACCGCGTGCGGAGATATTCTTCGGCTACTCCAACCTTCAAGCCGAAGGGTTGCCTGGCGAAGAAGGACAAGATGATTCCTTCGACGACGAGGTCTTCGGCGAACGCGCTGGTCTCAACGGCTTCAATGCGGCGTTGACCGGTTATATCACGCGCCGCTTCGGCATCACGGGCGATTTCTCCTTCAACCGAAACGATCGAGACCTCACCGTCCCAGGTGGACGCGGGAGCTTGGATACGCGCGTCATCAATCTACTTGGTGGTCCTACCGTCAAATTCTTCAACGATAGCCGCGTGACGCCGTTCGCGCGCGCGTTGTTCGGAATAGCCAACACGCGCTTTGAAGCGGAAGAGGAACGTAGCGTCGCGGGCGGCACGCAACGTAACAGCTTCACGACCAATGCGACCGATTTCGCCATGGCGCTTGGCGGCGGCGTAGACGTGAAGTTGAACGATCGCGTTGACCTTCGCGTGTTGCAAGTCGATTACAACCCGGTCTTTCTCCGCGACCGGTCCATTCAAGTGCTCGGCGGCGCCGGAGCGGTGATCCCGCAAAGGCTCGAAGGGCAAAGACAGGATAACATTCGCCTGTCGTTCGGCGTCGTCTTCAGATGAGAAGGCACTGGCGTGACACATCTCAAGCGAGGGCGCTCGTTATGTGGCGGGTGCCCTTCGCTTGAAATCGCACGTTCCCTTTTGCGCGTTGGGGAAGGGCGTTGCCATCGCTGAGGGATCGCACGCCGAACATGGTCAGCTCTCCTCGCGCTGCTTGCCTATTTCGGCCAAGCTCTTTTTGATCTTGCGCGCGTTTTGCGGCGTGATGCCATCGACCATCTCTAGGCCGCCGCCTTCGACGAATTTGACCAAATTGTCGAGCGTCTCGATCTTGAACTTTTTGTAAAGGGTCGAAGCCGTCTTCGGCCCGATTCCCTCGACGAGCAGCAGATCGAGAACGCTCGCCGGCGTCTCTTGAATCAAACGCTCCCAAGCATCGAACGTTCCGCGCTCGATGATTTCCATGATCTTGGCGCTGATGGCTCGTCCGATGCCTGGTATCTCCTGCAATCCCGCCTCGCCCTTCTCGCGCGCAATCTGTTCGAGCGGCGTCGGCCAATCGCGTATGGTCTCAGCCGCACGCTTGTACGAGCGTATGCGATAAGGATCATCGCCGCGAATCTCCAGCAGCAAGGCGAGGCGAGCGAAACGTTCGGCGATCTCTTCGTTGGTCATGCGCATCTTCCCGTTATCGATTTCAGTCGCGCTAACGGCGTCAAGACCGTTACCGGTTCCAAAGCTGTACCTCGACTATGATACTCTAAATGGCGCTGCCCGATGATCAAAATTTTCGAGGGAGAGGATGAAGATCAAGAAGCTATTTTCCCTGCTCGTCGTCGCCTTACTCTGGTTGCAGAGCGCTCCTTTAGTGGCACGTGCCGACGAAGGCATGTGGCCCTTCAACAACGTCCCGAAAGCGGAGATCAAGCGACGTTACGGCTTTGAAGTGACCGATGCGTGGTTGCAGAAAGTCCAGCTCGCTTCCGTGCGCTTCAACAATGGCGGTTCCGGCTCGTTCGTCTCGCCGGACGGATTGGTTCTCACCAATCATCACATCGCTTCGGACACGCTCGCCAAGTTGAGCACGCCGCAACGCGATCTCGTCAAGGAAGGGTTCTACGCGCGCACGCGCGCTGAAGAACTCAAAGCGCCCGATCTCGAACTGAACGTGCTGGTGAGCATCGAGGACGTGACCGAGCGCGTCAATGCCGCCGTCAAACCCGGCATGTCGACAGCCGAAGCCAACGCCGCGCGACGTGCGGCGATCGCGGCCATCGAAAAAGAGTCGTTGGAGAAGACGGGCCTGCGAAGCGACGTCGTTACGCTTTACCAAGGCGGTCAATACAATCTCTACCGTTACAAACGGTACACGGATGTGCGTTTGGTCTTCGCGCCTGAGTTTCAGATCGCCTTCTTCGGCGGCGATCCGGATAATTTCACCTACCCGCGCTATTGCCTCGACATGGCGCTGTTTCGCGTTTACGAGAACGGTCAACCGGCGCGCATCGAAAACTACCTGAAGTGGTCCAAAACCGGCGCGCGCGAGGGCGAACTCGTTTTCGTCTCAGGCCATCCCGGTTCGACGCAGCGACTCAATACGGTGGCCCATCTCGAATACTTGCGCGACACGGGCCTACCGTTGCTGATCCGCTGGCTCGAAACGACGCGCGCCGCTCTGCTCTCCTACAGTCGGCAAGGCGAAGAGCAAGCACGTCGAGCGCAAGAGGATCTGTTCAGCGTTGAAAACAGCCTCAAGGCGCTGCGCGGTCAGCTCGAAGGGCTGAAAGATCCGAAGATCATGGCGCGTAAAAAACAGGAGGAGGAACAACTTCGCGCCTTCGTCGCCGCCTCGCCGAAACGGCGAAGCGAGTATGGCGAGGCGTGGGACCGCATTGCGCGTGCGCGGCGTAGCCTAGTCGCTTACGAACGTGAGCGACGCTTTCTCGAAGGCGCGTGGGGCTTCAACTCGAAGCTCTTCGATATCGCACGCACTCTCGTCCGTCTGGCGGAAGAGAACGAAAAGCCGGATGCCGAACGGCTTCCCGAATACACCGCGGCGCGGCGCGAATCGTTGGAGCTTCAACTCTATTCACCGGCTCCCATCTACGACGATTTCGAACAGATCAAGCTCGCCGCTTCGCTCCGCTTCATGCGTGATGAACTCGGCGCGAACAACCCGACGGTGCAAAAGGTGCTGGCTGGCCGCACTCCTGAAGAACGGGCCGCGGAATTGATCAAAGGCACGAAGCTCAAGGATGTCGCCTACCGCAAGCAGCTCGCCGCTGGCGGGCGACGCGCCATCGAAAAGGCTCAGGATTCGATGATCGAGCTGGCACGTGCCGTTGACGCAGAGGCGCGCGCTTTGCGCAAACGATACGAAGATGAAGTGGTCGGCGTCGAACGCGAAGCCTACGCCAAAATCGCGCGCGCCCTGTTCGAGAAAGAAGGAACGCGCATCTACCCTGACGCGACTTTCACGCTTCGCCTCTCCTACGGTGCCGTTAAAGGCTACACGGAGAACGGGCGTTTCGTTCCGCCGTTTACATTCTTCGCCGGACTCTACGAACGCGCTGCGCAACACAACAATCAGCCGCCTTATCAACTGCCAATGCGCTGGATCGAGAAGAGATCGGCGCTCAATCTCCGAACGCCGTTCAACTTCGTCTCCACCAATGACATCATCGGCGGCAATTCAGGTTCGCCAGTGATCAATCGGAACGCTGAACTGGTCGGCTTGATCTTCGACGGCAACATCCAGTCGCTGGTCGGCAATTTCGTTTACGACGAGACGCAAAATCGCGCTGTTTCGGTCGACGTCCGCGGCATGATCGAAGCGCTGCGCAAAGTCTACGGGGCCGATGCCCTGATCGAAGAGCTTTTGAGGAATGAATCTGCTGTGACGTCCTCCCCTCAATGAATTGAGGGGCATCCTTGTTCAGGATGCACGCAGGGCTTTATCGCGCGCGCTCCGGTTCGTGGACCGTATGCCATCCCAAGTGGTATGACATGACCACGGGCCGCGCCACACGGCCACTACTCCCCTTCACGGGAGATACCTGGTACGCCCTTTCGTAGATATTCAAGGTACGCTTGCGCGTGACCAGGGGGCCGTCCACGTCTGCCATGGTAACATTCCGCAAAACGGTTGTAAATGCTGTAGCGAGGGGGTGCGGTGTATCCCCTCAATCAATTGAGGGGGATGACAGCCCCTCGCGCTCCCCCACTTTCTCTAAATCCCCATCGCGGCCCTTTCCCGTTATCTGATACGGTCAGCGACAATGGTGCTGGTAAAGAGGCTGAGGTGTGCCGTATCAAACCGACTCTTCGTGCTCAGGTTCGGCAGGAGGAGCGCTGGCCCAACCGGGCACGCGAAGGCAAGCCACCGTGTGTTCCGGGACGACCTCGCGCAAGCGCGGGTCGATCTCAGCGCACTCAGCGATCGCTTCCGGGCAGCGCGTGCGAAACCGACATCCTGAAGGAGGATTGATCGGCGTGGGCACATCGCCGCGCAAGATGATGCGCTCGCGTTTGCGCTTCGGATCGGGGACCGGAATAGCGGAAAGAAGCGCGCGCGTGTACGGGTGGAGCGGGCGCGCGTATAGCTCTTCGGCTCGCGCGATCTCGACGATGCGTCCGAGGTACATGACGGCGACGCGGTCAGACAAGTGTTCGACTACGGCCAATCCATGTGAGATGAAGAGGTAGGAGAGTCCAAATTCCGCTTGCAGGTCTTCAAGGAGGTTGATGACTTGCGCCTGCACGGAGACATCTAGCGCCGAGACCGGTTCATCGGCGACGATCAACTTCGGGTTCAAAGCGAGCGCGCGGGCGATGCCGATTCGCTGTCGTTGACCGCCGGAAAATTCGTGCGGGTAACGGTTCATGTAGTCAGGATCGAGACCGACTTTGCGCAGGAGTTCAGCCGCCCGCTCGCGCCTTTCGCGTTTGCTTCCGAGGCGGTGAATGACGAGCGGTTCAGCGACGATATCGCCTACCTTCATGCGCGGATTGAGCGAGGCATATGGGTCTTGAAAGATGATCTGCATGTCACGGCGAAGCGCCCGCAACTCGCTTCGTCCGAGCGCAAGCACATTGCGACCTTCGAAGCTGATCTCGCCGCGCGTCGGTTCGACCAATCTGAGCAGACATCGTCCGACGGTGGATTTGCCACAACCCGATTCGCCGACCAATCCGAAAGTTTCGCCGCGAAAGATAGCGAAATTGACGCCATCAACAGCGCGCACGACCTCGCTGCTCCCGCGCACGGGGAAATGCTTGACCAGACCGCGCACGCGTGCGAGCGGCTGGGCGGCGACCACAGCGTCCGCTGACCGCTCCGGCAACGAAGTTCCCCTTTCTTCTCGGTACATCATCCGACCGCACTCCCGCGTTGAGCCGGCGTCTGAACGCTGACTCGTTCGTCATACAAAACGCAACGCACGTACACGTTTGAACTGAGTTGGTAGAGCGGTATTTCGCCCTCGGTGCAGCGCGCCATGCGGTGCGCGCAGCGCGGCGCGAAGTGACACCCAGGCGGCAGCGCCGTCAGTTTCGGCACGCTCCCCGCGATGGCCACTAACCTTTCGGCCTTGCGCACTTCGGCCAGCGTCAGTTTAGGCACGCAACGCAGGAGACCTTCCGTGTACGGGTGTTTGGGGTGCGCGAAGAGTTCTTCCACGGGCGACTCTTCAACGATGCGCCCGGTGTACATGACGATCACGCGATCAGCCGTTTCGGCGACGACGCCGAGATCGTGTGTGATCAAAAGGATCGCCAGCTCTCTGGTCCGGCGCAAGCCTTCAAGCAGTTCAAGGATCTGCGCCTGTATGGTCACATCGAGCGCCGTGGTCGGCTCATCTGCGATCAACACCTTCGGATCGCACGCGAGCGCCATGGCGATCATCACACGCTGGCGCATGCCACCCGAAAGTTGATGCGGGTAATCGTCGGCGCGCCGCTCCGGGTCGGGGATAGCCACTTCACGCATCGCTTCAATGGCCGCTCGACGAGCTTCGCGCCGCGACATCTTCCGGTGCAGGCGCAACGCTTCGGCGATCTGCTCGCCAACAGTGTAAACGGGATTGAGCGAGGTCATCGGGTCTTGAAAGATCATCGCGATCTCGTCGCCGCGCACGTGGCGCATTTCCTCCTCGGAGAGGCGCAACAGGTCGCGCCCTTCGAACAAGACCTCGCCGCCGACGATCTTGCCGGGCGCCGGCACGAGCCGCATGAGCGAAAGCGCGAGCATCGATTTGCCGCAACCGGATTCACCGACCAAGCCGAGAACCTCGCCTCGGTCGAGATGGAAGCTGACGCCATCGACGGCGCGCACCGTGCCTTCGCGCGACGGGAAGTGGGTTCGCAGCTCTTTGATTTCAAGTAGGTGCGACATGCAATAGATCAATTGGTTCCAACGCGCGAGCGTTCGCAGCTCTTTGATCCCAAGGCGACATCTGTTCGGGCTAGAGCGCCTGCTCGCAACATCAGGCAGGTTCTATTCTCGCAGCAAAAGGCGCTTGGCGGGAAGCCGAAAAGACCGACTTCGCGCGACAAGCGCCATCTCTTGATCGTGGCCCGCCTACGCCCAAATAGACTTGTCCGCCGTGACCTCCTCCCGACTCTCGTGAGCGGGGCTTCCCCGTCAACGGCGCGTCTTTGCGAACATCAGCGTCGCTTCTAAGCAGTTTTCATCGGAAACCTCTTGCGCCCTGCTTTGTCCCCTGACCGATCGGCACCGAAAGCCGCCGCATTGCACCGCGCCTCAAACCAGTTGCGTCTGCCCCGGAATGGGTACCGGTGGGACTGGCATCGGCCCCCAAACGAGCTTTTCAGGCACGAGCTTCTCTTTGGAATTGAGCGCCTGCTCCCAAGTCACTTCCCGACCCGTGTAAGCCGACATGCGCCCCATGATCGCCGTCAAAGTGCTCTCGGCGACGTTCTTCAACTCATTGATCGGTTTGCCCGAGCGTATGGCGTTGATCAGGTCGATGTGCTCTTGCACGTATGGCGCGTTGTCCTGATCGCGCGGGAAGCGCCAACTGTTCGGTCCCGTGATCGCATAGCGCGTCGAGGCGATCATGATCGCTTCGCCTTTGGAGCCGACGATCGCTTCGGAAACGTTTTTGTCCGTGTTCTCGATCTGCCGACACATGCTGAGCAAATGAACGCCGTTTTCGTATTCGTAATCGACCGCGAAGTGGTCGTAGATGTGACCGTAAGCCGGATCGGTGCGCGCCTGTCTGCCGCCCATGCCGAGCGCACGAATGGGATGCGCGCCAAGCGCCCAGTTGACGACGTCGATGTTGTGCACATGTTGCTCGACGATGTGGTCGCCCGACAACCACGTGAAGTAGAGCCAATTGCGCAGTTGCCATTCGAGGTCGGTCCAGTTCGGTTGCCGCGGATACATCCATAGCCCGCCCTGATTCCAGTAACAACGCGCGGCAACGATCTGCCCGATCTGTCCGTCATGAATTCGCTTGATCGTCTCGAGATAACCGGTTTGGTGGCGACGTTGCGTGCCCGCGACAACGCATAGCCCCTTGGCCTTCGCCTCTTCGTAAAGAGCGAGCACCGTCCGCACGCCTGGACCATCGACGGCGACCGGTTTTTCCGTGAAGACGTGCTTGCCCGCGGCAATCGCCGCTTTCAGATGGAGCGGACGAAAGCCGGGCGGCGTGGCGAGAACGATGTAGTTGGCCTCGGTGGCGATCACCTTCTCGTAAGCATCGAAGCCGACGAAACAGCGATCATCCGGCACTTCGGCATCTTTGCCGAGCGCTTTCAGCTCGGCGCGGCTCTTCTCCAAGCGGTCTTTGAAGACGTCGCCCATGGCGACCAATTTGACGCCGGGCGCAGCTTTGAAGGCGTCCTTGACGGCGCCCGTCCCGCGTCCGCCGCAGCCGACCAACCCGATCTTGATCGCGTCGCTGCCGGCGGCATAGGCGCCCGGCAAACTGGCCCAGCCGGACGCCAGCGTGGTTCCCACCGCGGCAGCGGCGCTCGTTCGTAGAAAGTCGCGGCGCGAAGCAGCGCCTTCCTTCAGCAATCGTCTCTGTTTGGTCATGGCATCGTGTCGCTCCGTTCTCAAATTTTCTACAAGTCCGTTCGCGATCCTCTTCCGGATCGAGAAATGTTTATGAAGCCATACGCCGCAATTCTTTCGTCGGACGATGCTCGACTTCAGCGCCTTGCCGTCGCAGATCGGTTACTCATGGGCTTCGCGGCGTCACTTTGGAACGCAAACCGCGCAAGTTCTCCTGCTCGCGGTAGGGACGCACGAGACGAAATCCAACCGTGATCGCTTCCGTGTGCCACCAGATGCTCTTCGGACTTTGCGGATCGCGCCGACTCCATTCGGGCGTCGAAGCGCGCCGCGCCGCACAACGCAACAGCGGCGGCTCGTCGTCCCACGATCCGCCGCGCACGACGTGCGGATAGCGTCGCTCATCAGGTAGACGCACGGGCGAGAAGACGGGCACCTTCGGGTCGCTTGCAGCGTAAAAGTTTGCCTCGTACTGGTCCAACACCCACTCGGCCACATTGCCGTGCATATCGTGGATGCCCCATGGGTTGGGACGCTTCTGCGCTACCGGATGCGGCCGACCGTTGGAGTTGTCCAAGTACCACGCATAGTCGCCAAGCTTGGCGACATCGTCGCCGAACGAATAGAGCGTGCTCGTTCCGGCGCGACAAGCGCGCTCCCATTCGGCCTCGGTTGGCAGACGATAGGTCTTGCCGGTTAAAGATGAAAGCCATCGCGCATACTCCATGGCGGCATGATGCGTCATGTTGATGGCGGGCATGCCTCGCTTACCGAAGCCGAACGATTCGTCACCATAAGGAGGCGACGGGCGCGTCGTGGCATCAGCTCCGGCTGGAGCGCCGATGGCGCTCGGCGGACGCTTGCTTTGAAGGTCGCGCTTGAAAGCGAAGACGTCGTATTCGTCCCACGTCACCTCGGTCTTGCTGATCCAAAAAGGCCCAACCGTTACCAGATGCTGCGGCCCTTCGTCGGGCGAACGACCAGGTTCATCCGCCGGGCTGCCCATCAGAAACGTGCCGCCCGGAACAGGTACCATCTCAAACTGCACGTCCGTTCCCGGAATGGTCTCGACATAGGGCTTCATGTCGGCTGGAAGCGCCGTAGCCGACGGCGCGCTCGTCTGCCGCGCTCCATCGGCTGGCCAAGCGAACCACAAAGCGCCACCCAACAAAGCGCCAGCCAACAGATGAATCGCTGCCCGGTGAACAAATGCTTTCGCCATCTCCCACCAATCCTTTCCCCAGCGTCAGGGATCTTCGGCTGCGCGCCGTGGGGTGGGACTCCCTGAGCCGCAACTGTAAAACTCCGCAATATGTCAAATCTTTGAACAATTCGCCGCTGCTAACCGGAAAGCGCTTGCACGACGGGGCTTTACCGGCGAAAATCGCGAAGCGGAGGACGCTCGTATCAAATACGAAATGGGGCGATTTGTCAAACTTTGTAGTCTTTTCCTCGAAACTCTCTTTCTGATCGCCGTCTCGACCGTCCATGCGCAACGAGGGCTTACATCCCCGCCAAGCGAGCCAATCGCGCGCGGCGTCTCAAACGCGCCGCGGGAAAGGCAACTGGAGAGCAAACGGCTCGCTCGATCTGCGGTTCGCGCGCGCGCGTCGCGAGAAGGTCGCTTCGAGTTCGCACAAGCGCACATGGGAACGGAGTTTCGACTCATCCTCTACGCGCGCGATGCGCAGCGTGCCGAGCGCGCGGCAGCAGCGGCCTTTGCGCGCATCGCCCAACTGGACCAGATCATGAGCGATTACCGCGAGACGAGCGAGCTATCGGCTCTGTGTCGGCGCGCTGGGAGCGGATGGGTGCCAGTCAGTTCCGATCTTTTTCGCGTCCTCGTCGTCGCGCAGGAGATCGCGCAACGCACGAACGGAGCGTTCGACGTGACGGTGGGGCCGGTCGTGCGCTTGTGGCGCCACGCGCGCCGAACGGGCGAATTCCCCGACGCCGAACGGCTTGCCAAAGCGCGCGCGCTGGTCGGCTACGCGAAGCTGCAGCTCGATGCGCGCCGCCGAGCGGTTCGCCTCATCTTGCCCGGCATGCAACTCGATCTCGGCGGCATCGCCAAGGGCTATGCGGCAGATGAGGCGATGAAAGAGCTTCGCCGCTTTGGCATCGAACGCGCGCTCGTCGTTGCGGGCGGCGACATCGTGGCAGGCGCGCCGCCGCCCAAGGCCGCTGGTTGGAAGATCGAGGTGTTGCCTTTCAAACCATCATCCGGAGCCGAAATCCGCCAACTGCTGCTCAGCAGGCGTGCCGTTTCAACCTCGGGCGACGCCGAACAATTCGTCGAGATAAACGGAGTTCGCTATTCGCATATCGTCGATCCGCGCACCGGCATCGGCCTCATCGGTCCAAGCAGCGTAACGGTGATCGCCCCTACCGGAACGCTTTCCGACGCGCTGGCGACGGCAGCCAGCGTGCTCGGTCCGCAACAAGGAAGCGAATTGATCGACTCGGTCGCTGGCGCAGCCGCGCTCTTTCTCTGGCGCGATCATCAAGGCATACACAGCCGCGCTTCCAAACGTTGGTCCAGTTTCGTCGGCAGGCGAGCAATTCTCTCCGAGCGGGGTGGAGGATCGGACGCGCGTAAGGCGAACGGCGAGCGCTGACACGCTGCGCAGCGCACCGATTTTGGATCGTCACCGATAAACCATGCGCGATGCCAACGCACTGGAGCATCATACAAACTGCGCGCGATGCGTGGACTTTAGGTCGTCGCCGCCTGTACACCAACGAAATCTCTTGCCTGCATGGTACGCAGCAAGAACTTCAGATCGTCACCGCTTCGCGATATTCGCCCCACACACGGCGCAATCGACCGCTGATCTCGCCAACGGTCGCCAGAGCTTCGACGCAATCCAAAATACGCGGCAGGAGGTTTTCCGTGCCGCGCGCCGCTTCCTCGAGCGCGGCGAGCGCCGCTTCCGTTTTGATCCGATCGCGCCTTGCACGCAACGCGCGCACGCGCTCGATCTGCCGTCGTTCGATCTCTGGATCGATCCGCAAAGTTGGGATCGGTTTCTCCTCTTCGACTCTGAAGCGATTGACGCCGACCACTATTTGCTCGCCTGATTCGACGGCGAGTTGGTAACGGTAGGCAGCCTCCTGTATCTCGCGCTGCACGTAACCGGTCTCGATGGCACGCAACATACCGCCCATCGCCTCGATCTTGTCGATGTAGTCCACGGCGCGACGCTCGATCTCGTTGGTTAGTTGTTCGATGGCATAAGAACCGGCGAGCGGATCGACCGTGTCGGCGACGCCCGATTCATATGCGATCACTTGCTGCGTGCGCAGCGCCAAGCGCGCCGAATCTTCCGTCGGAAGCGCTAGCGCTTCATCCATCGCGTTCGTATGAAGCGATTGCGTGCCGCCGAGAACGGCGGCCAGCGCTTGAATCGTTGTGCGCACGACGTTGACTTCCGGCTGCTGCGCCGTCAAGGTCGAACCAGCCGTTTGCGTATGGAACCGGAGCATCATCGAGCGCGGGTCGCGCGCGCCGAACCGATCGCGCATCGTGCGCGCCCACAACCGGCGCGCCGCGCGGAATTTCGCCACCTCTTCGAGCAGGTTGTTGTGCGCGTTGAAGAAGAAGGAGAGGCGCGGCGCGAACTCGTCGATTTCCAGTCCGGCGTTGATCGCTGCCTGCGTATAAGTGATGGCGTTGGCCAAAGTGAAAGCGACTTCTTGAACCGCCGTCGCCCCCGCTTCGCGGATGTGATAGCCGCTGATCGAGATCGTGTTCCACTGCGGCACTTCGCGCGCGCAGAAAGCGAAAGTATCGGTGATCAAGCGAAGACTGGGTTCGGGCGGATAGATGTACGTGCCGCGCGCGATGTATTCCTTCAAGATGTCGTTTTGAATCGTGCCGCGCAGTTTCGCCGGTTCGACGCCCTGCTTTCTGGCGACGGCGATGTAGAGGCAAAGGAGGATCGCCGCGGTCGCATTGATCGTCATCGAGGTCGAGACCTGATCGAGCGGAATGCCATCGAAGAGCCGTTCCATGTCTTCGAGCGAATCGATCGCCACGCCGACCTTGCCCACTTCGCCCGCCGCCAACGGATCATCTGAATCGAGACCGATCTGCGTCGGAAGGTCGAACGCGACCGATAGCCCAGTGGTCCCCTGCGAGAGAAGGTACTTGTAACGTGCGTTCGACTCTTCGGCGGTGGCGTATCCAGCATACTGGCGCATGGTCCAGAAACGCCCGCGGTACATGTTGCGCCGAACGCCGCGCGTGAACGGGAAATCGCCCGGCGCGCCGAGATCGCGGTCGTAATCGAGCGGATCGGTGTTCTGCGGATTGAAGTCGTTGGGCAGCTCGATGCCCGACGAGGTCTCGAACCGTTGCCGACGTTCGCCTTCTATCTTCGCGTCGCTGGCCATGATTCGCGCTCCCTGAAACAGACGGAGCCTATCACGAGCGCAAAGCGCGCCGCAATCTGGCATTCGACCGCAAGCTCGGCTTCTGATTTGACCGCGCACCGCGCCTTCGCATAGCATCAACAAGACCATTCACCACAAACTGCGGCGAGGAACTGTGGAACTCAAAGACAACGCCCGGAAATTAGCCGAAGAACTCGGTGCCGCCATCAACCGCGCCATCGAGAATTCGTTCGAAGTCGGCGAAGCCATCGAAAGGTTGCGCGAAGCTGGCTACGAAGTCGAATTGCAGTTGCAGTTGGACATCGGACTCCGTCCGCACCAAAGCGACACAGAGGAGGATGAAATAGAGCTAGAATTAACCGACGAGGATCGGCGCACGCTTCGCCAAATGAAGATCCGCATAGACGATTTTGAAGAATAGCCTCTCAGGGCGTTTTGCCTTGCCCTTGTTTGTGTGCTATGCTTTGCAGCTTTTGAGTCCTGCCGGGATTTTTAAGGAGTCATCTGAAGAGGTTTTATGAGCAACGAACAGACGAACGGTTATCGTGTGGGTCGTGTCGTGCAGGTCATCGGGCCAGTCATCGACGCGCAATTCGAAGAGGGGCACCTTCCGCCGATTTACAACGCCATTCGCATCACGTCGGAAGGCTTCGACGTTCCGCATCCGATCGAGATCGTCTGCGAAGTCGAACAGCACTTGGGCGAAGGGCGCGTGCGCACCGTCTCGATGCAACCGACCGAAGGCGTGGTGCGCGGCATGAAGGCGATCGACACTGGCGGACCGATCACCATGCCCGTTGGTGAAGGCACGCTCGGTCGCGTCCTGAACGTCATCGGCGAACCGGTTGATGGTCTGGGACCGGTCGAGGCCAAAACGCGCTACCCGATCCATCGCCATGCGCCGTCGCTTGAAGAACAATCGACCGAACTGCAAATGTTCGAAACCGGCATCAAGGTCATCGACCTGATCCAGCCGCTTCTTCGCGGCGGCAAGATCGGTCTGTTCGGCGGCGCGGGCGTCGGCAAGACGGTGCTCATCATGGAATTGATCAACAACGTCGCCATGGAGCACGCGGGCTTTTCGGTCTTCGCCGGCGTCGGTGAACGAACGCGCGAAGGCAATGACTTGTTGCGCGAGATGGTCGAATCGCGCGTCATCGACTTCGGCGAAGAGTTCTATCGCCACTACGAAGAGACGGGCGATTTCGACATGACGCGCGTCGATCGCCACGCGCTGCGCAACTCGAAAGTAGCGCTCGTCTATGGGCAGATGACCGAACCGCCCGGCGCGCGTCTGCGCGTTGCGCTCTCGGGGTTGACGGTCGCCGAATACTTCCGCGACCAAGGGCTGGACGTGCTCCTCTTCATCGACAACATCTTCCGCTTCACGCAGGCCGGATCGGAAGTCTCAGCCCTTCTGGGCCGCATGCCTTCCGCCGTCGGTTACCAGCCCAATCTGGCCACCGAGATGGGCGAGCTGCAAGAACGCATCACCTCGACGAAGACGGGCGCAATCACTTCGATTCAAGCCGTTTACGTCCCCGCCGACGACTACACGGACCCAGCGCCAGCGACCACCTTCGCACACCTGGATGCGACCACGGCGCTCTCGCGTCAAATCGCCGAGCTTGGCATCTACCCGGCGGTCGATCCGCTCGCTTCGACCTCGCGCCTTCTGCAACCTGGCTTGGTGAGCGATGAGCATTACTACGTAGCTCAAGAGGTGAAAAGGATCTTGCAGCGATACAAAGACCTGCAAGACATCATCGCCATCTTGGGACTCGACGAACTCTCCGAAGAGGACAAATTGGTCGTCGCCCGCGCGCGCAAAATTCAACGCTTCTTGTCACAACCGTTCCACGTCGCCGAACAGTTCACAGGCCGTCCGGGCAAATACGTCAAGCTCGAAGACACGATCAAAGGCTTCCGCGAAATCGTCGAGGGCAAACACGACGACCTGCCCGAACAGGCCTTCTACATGGTCGGCACCATTGAAGAAGCCCAAGAGAAGGCGCGTCAAATGGCAGCCGTGGCGGCTTAGCAATCAAACGCAGGCGCGGAAGCGGCGAGATTGCTTGAGAACGCCGCTTCTAAGCTTGTTTGAAGAGCGAAAAGATGGCCGAACAGATCCAACTCGAAGTGATCACGCCTGAAAGGCGCGTTGTCGCCGAAAGGGTCGAGACCGTTACGGTCCCTGCGCTCGGCGGCGAAATCGGCGTCCTTCCGGGACACGCGCCGCTCATCTCGCAGATTCAGACCGGAATACTCTCTTACACTAAAGGCGGCGCTACCTACCGGCTCCACGTCTCCGGCGGCTTCGTCGAGGTGAGCGACGATCAGGTCACCGTGCTCGCCGATGTCGCCGAACTCCCCGAAGAGATCGATGCCGCGCGCGCCAGACGCGCGCGCGAACAAGCCGAGAAGATTCTGAGTTCCTTGAGCGGCGATGAAGAGGAGTTCGCTCGCGCCATGGCCAAGCTGGAGCGCTCGCTCGTGCGCATCCAACTGGCCGAAGAGCTTGAGTTGCTCCGCCGCTGAAGCGCCTCGATCTCGCGCACATAAGGCAACAGTTCGCTAGCTTCGCGCGCCTTGGAATGGCGCAGCATCTCTTCCGCCGGGAGAAAACATTGAGATCCCGCTAGCTTCGCGCATCGAACATCCCCGAAAATATCGAGGGCCCTATTTCGCAAAGAGGCGTTGAGATCTCGCTAGCTTCGCATGTTGATCTCTAAACCGAGTACCTTGTCGACGACATCATACTCTTTGAGATCCCGCTAGCTTCGCACGTTGAACGTCTCGCCCGTGCAGTGGGTTTTGACATGGTGGAACTCGCGCCGAACCTGGACCCCAGCGGCCTTTCGGCCCTGGTGGGAGCGCGGCTGCTGACCTAGGTGGTGGCGGTGTGAAGACCTAAAACCGCTCTATGAATCAAGTGGGCGACGAACGCCCCCTCCACCGCGGTTCAAGACGTGCGTGTAGACCATGGTGGGGATGTTTTGGATGATCTATTTGCGGAATACGGCAGCCTCTTTAGTTATAGCATTATTAATCTTCTCTGCTGCTGCTTGTTTTCAAAGCAGGAAGCAAAGCTAATTGAGGAAGGAAACAGAGTTGTAGCCAAAGTAGAGGCCTTCAGGAAACAAAGAGGGAAGCTGCCCGATTCGTTACAAGAAATTGGCATTGAGGAGAAGCTGGAAGGACCGCTATTTTACGAAAAGATAGGTGATAACGAATATAGACTCTGGTTTGGCACTGAGTTAGGCGAATCCGTTACATACAATTCAGAAACCCGTAAATGGCAGTAAACAAAATCCCCAGTCCCGTGCCGAACAAGTCATTCGACCGGACGCGGAGTTAGCTCCCTTCTCATCGAGAACTTGCGTGTGGCGGCGTTGTGTGCCGCGCCGATCAATTCCAGCGTTATATCGCCTCCTCTGGCGTAAGTTCTATAGAATCGGAGTGGACAATGATAGAGGGATAGATGAGAAACTCTGAAATCGAGAACACATCAGATGATGTTTGTGACGGCTGTGGGACGGTTGTCTCTGAAGGGAGAGCGGGTTGCCAAAGATTTTTCGAAGAAGTGCTCGTGAAAGATTATAGCGATTACCGCTATGCCAGAACCCACCGCCTGATGGTGGATACCTATTGCCTGCAACACCCTGATGCGTACATGCGTTCAGGGAAATCATTCGCCGTCCACCTGACGGGCATGTGCGCCGCGCTGGAGTATGAAGACAGCGCAGCCATCAACCGAGCGGTGCAGAGATGGCTCAACGGAGCACGAATCATTGCTAAACCTGCTCAGATGCCAGCACACCGGGGCGACTTGACGATCATGTACATACACAGCGCAACTGATGCAGAAGAGCATCACAGGCGTGTTCGGGAGTGGGCGCGTTCTGTTTGGGCCGCCTGGTCTGAGCACCACGATTTAGCGAGGCAGTGGATTGACGAGGCAAAGAAAGAATCAGAGAAGCATTAGGAAGTATTCATAAGTTGAATAATTCTGAATAATTCCACTTGAGGGAGATATAATGCCAACTTTATCTGTATAATGATCAAATGCCTCGTCCTTCCCTGAAACTCCACCCACACCTGAGTGTGGAAGAACTGGAGCGACACTACCGCACCTGCCGGGATGCAGCGGAATAGACCCGCTGGCTTCACCCTCTGGCTCTACGCTCAACACCCCAGTCCTTCCCATGTGGCCCAGCATACCGGCTTGCTGCCGCAACTGGGTTTACCAGTTGGTACGCCGTCTCAATCAAGAAGGCCCGCAAAGCCTGAGCGACGGCCGACGGGAGAACCACAGCGGACGAGAGCGGGCTATCTTGAGCCCAGAAGAACAACAAGCCCTCTGGCAAGCCCTGCAACAGCGCCCTCCCGACGGGGGTGTGGACGGCCCCCAAGGTGGCCCGCTGGGTGG
>NZ_PSLQ01000016.1:0-32860 GCF_040289685.1 Pyrinomonas sp. | reverse complement strand
TCCATGGCTGAGATCACCGCCTGGACCTACCTGCGACGGCTGGGTTTCACCCTCCAAAGCCCCCGTCCCCGCCACACCCGCGCCGCGAAGGCGCAGGAGCAGGCGGCGTTCAAAAAAAGTAGCCGAGGTGGTCGAAGAACAGCGGCGGCTCTACCCCCAAGGGGAGCGCGCGGTGGAGGTCTGGGTCCAGGACGAGACCCGCCTGGGTCTGAAGCCCATCGTGCGCCGGGTCTGGGCACGCAAAGGACAGCGGCCTTTGGCCTTCCATCGCACCCGCGATGAATGGCTGTACGTCTACCTCTTCGTGCATCCGGCCAGTGGGCAGAGCGCCTTCCTGATCCTGCCCACGGTGAACAGCGAGCTGATGAGTCTGGCTCTACGGGAGTTTCAGCGGGGGGTGGACCCAGAGGGGAGGAAGGTTCTGGTGCTGCTCCTGGACAACGCGGGGTGGCACCGGGCCAAAGACCTCCAGGTACCGCCAGGGGGTAGTGCTCCTGCACCTGCCGCCCTACACCCCGGAGCTCTCCCCGGCGGAGCCGGTGGTGCCTTTGCTGCGGGAAGCGGTGGCCAATGAGAGCTTCCCCAGCTTGGAGGCTTTGCAAGAGCGTCTGGTTGAGCGGCGTGTCTATCTCCAGGAGCACCCCGAGGTCATCCGGGGGGGTGGCGGGGTTTGAGTGGTTGCCGGTATGAAGAGCATTCGAATAAAGTTGGTATTAGCTTCGCACGGGCCGATCTCGCACAGACCGCCCCTGCATCTCAACTCCGCTGAGACTGCCGTCGCATGCGCCCTGTTCGCGCAGAGCGATCTCCGTCGCTTGCGCGCCCTGATTGCGGCGCAGCGCATCCAGCGGTCAAAACGACCCGCAGCACACCTTCGGGCTGCGGGTTTTAACCGGCGCCGTTTTGTTTCATACTTGACACAAAAACTTAACTACGGCATAATGCCCCGTGGTTCAGCGTAGCAAACTTTCGGCGGCGCGCTCTTCGGCGCGATGCCGAGTCAGAGCCGGAAGCGGCCAAACGCGAGGTGTTGGGAGCCGCCTCCCGTTTCCAAGCTTCCGGCGCTTTCTTAAGCGCTCACTACTCACGAAATCACGAAGGCGTCGCCCAACGACCGCGCCTCCTCCACCGCTCTTACCGGCCACGAATACGCGCGGGCGGGACGTCAAAGATGTGAGGGGCCGACTTTCAATCCGGTCAATCAAAAGGCTCGGTTCATTGCGTCGCCAGACGGCCACGGCGGATGCTCTCGATCATCTCGCGCACAGCCTGCTCCAAACCGATGAGCACGGCGCGCGCGATGATATTGTGCCCGATGTTGAACTCTTCGATCTCGATGATCGACGCGACGGCGACGACGTTGCGAAAGGTCAAACCGTGCCCGGCAGCGACGCGCAGGCCGTGTCGTGCGGCAAGCGCGGCGGCGCGACGCAAGCGGTCCAGTTCGCTTTCAATGCGCACTTGCGTTTCCGGATGAAATCCCGCGGGCGGTTGCGTCGCTTCAGCGTAAGCCGCTGTGCAGAGTTCGATTTGGTGCGCGCCGGCGGCACGCGCCGCTTCGATCTGTTCGCTTTCGGGATCGACGAAGAGGCTGGCGATGATGCCATGGTCGCGCAGCCGCCCGACGCAGGCGCGCACCGCCTCGAAATTCGCGACGACGTTGAGGCCGCCTTCGGTGGTGATCTCGCCCGGACGCTCTGCCACCAGCGTCACAGCATCGGGGCGCACCTCTGCCGCAATGCGCATCATCTCTTCGGTGGCCGCCATCTCGACGTTCAAGTAGGTCGTCACAACCCGGCGCAAGCTCTCCAGATCGCGGTCTTGAATGTGACGCCGATCGCTGCGCAGGTGAACAGTGATGCCGTCGGCGCCCGCCTGTTCGCAGAGCATGGCGGCGGCCACGACGCTCGGTTCCGTCGTCCGACGCGCCTGCCGAACGGTGGCGACGTGATCTATGTTGACGTTGAGTCGAGCGAACATCTTCTTTCTTCGAGAGCGATCCATTCACGCGCGCGGCTGTGTGCGCGAAATGCAGTCGGGCGAAGACCCCAGTTCTTCCATCTCAGATGGCGCTTAAAGTCGGCGACTGCCGATCTCTTCCGGCACATCGCTCAGGGTTTGCGGCGCGAGCGTTTCGCTGGCCGCTTGTTTGCGTGCACGGGCGATCGCTTCGTCGTAAACGCCTAAACGCGCGTTGCGGCGAATCGCGCGCACTTCGTTAAGCATGCGCAGGCTATCGCGTGCGACGCTGACCTTGCTCCCTTCGTTGTGATCCCACCGTACGGCTCGTTCGAGCAGGCGCAAACCAGCGCGATGGGCGACGAAGAGCAGTTCGACATCGAAGCCGAAGCGATCCACTGTAGCCGCTTCAATGATCGGGCGGCAGACGCTCAAGCGAAAAGCCTTGAAGCCGCACTGCGTATCCCAGAAAGGCAAACCGGTCGCCAACCGCACGATGAGATTGAAGAGGCGTCCGCCCTGCTCGCGCCGCCAAGGTTGGTGTACGCCGATCAGGCGGCGGTCCAGCGCGCGCGAACCGAAGACGAGGTCATAGTCGCCGTTCCGGATCGGCGCGACCACTTTGGGCGTTTCGGCGATCGGCGTCGAAAGGTCGGCGTCGGAAAAGAGCGCCACTGGCGCGCGCGCGGCCAGCAATCCGGTCCTCACGGCGTAACCTTTCCCGCGATTCTGTTCGTATCGGATCAAGCGTGCCTCGACGCGCCGCGCGCGGGCGAAAGCATCTTCAGCGACCGCAGCCGTGCGATCTTGCGAACCGTCATCGACGACGATCAGCTCCGTCTCCTCCTCGAACTCGTCTAGGTAAGCGATGACCTGCTCTAAAGTTTTATCCAATCGTGCCGCTTCGTTGTAAGCGGGGATAACGACGGAAAGCGCAAGCGACATTTTGCCGATCGATGATCCTTCCTTTTGCGTCCGCGATGCGCGCCCGACGCGAATTTTGAACGAGCGCGAGATCGGTCGAGGCTTCTTCCGCAGCGCAATATAACACAAGCAACCGGCGGCGCGCGATTTCAGGCGCGGCGCGTCGGCGTGGTAATATTTGGCGAGCAGAAGTGGCGGAAGCATCATGAACAGAGCATTCGGTCTGCTGATTATCTTCGTCATCGTCGCCTCGACGCTGATCGGCGGCGCATGGGGGAGCAAACTGTTGCCCCTGCGCGCCAGCGACCGGTCGGCTGACATCATCCAACGCATCGAAGACGACTACCGCGAGGCGCTCGCCATCATCGCAAATAGTTACGCGGGCGAGATCGACTACGAAAAGCTCAATCAGACCTCGATCCAAGGCATGCTGCTTACGCTCGACCCGCACTCGAACTTCTTCACGCGCGCTGAGTTTCAACGCTTGCGCGAGGACCAAGAGTCGCGCTTTTACGGCATCGGCATCTCGATCCTGCGCCACCGCGATGGCGTGTACGTTCAGTCGGTAGTTCCGGGGACGCCAGCGGCGCGTGCTGGCCTTCGTTACGGCGACCGCATCCTTGAGGTTGACGGACAGGATGCGCGCGAGTGGAGCACGGAACAAGCTTCGCGCAAGATACGCGGCGAACGCGGCGAGCCGGTTACGCTGAAGATCGAGCGCGCTGGCGAGCAAGCGCCGCTCTATTTGACGATCGTGCGGGATGCCGTGCCGCTGCCTTCGATTCGATTGGCGTTCATGGCGCGCTCCGGCATCGGGTACATCGGTTTGACCGGGGGGTTCACGCACACGTCGGCGGACGAACTGCGACGCGCCATCGCTGACCTGAAAAGACAGGGGATGCGCCAACTCGTCCTCGATCTACGAAACAACCCGGGCGGTTTGCTCGAGCAAGCGATCGGCGTGGCCGGACAGTTTCTCGATTACGGACAAGTGATCGTCTCCGTGCGCGGGCGCGAGTACCCGGAACCGAAGATCTATCGCAACTACGAACGCGATCCCGAGCAGATGCCGCTCGTCGTGCTGATCAATCGCGGTTCAGCTTCCGCTTCCGAGATCGTCGCCGGGGCGATCCAGGACCACGGGCGTGGCCTGATCGTCGGCGAGACGAGTTTCGGCAAGGGACTGGTCCAGCGGGTCTTTCAACTCCCGTTTGGCACTGGCCTAACGCTGACCACGGCGCAGTACTACACGCCTTACGGGCGGCTCATTCAGCGCCGGTATGCGAGCGGCTCTTTCTACGACTACTACACGCGCCACAACTTCAACGCCGAGCCGCGACAGCCCATGCGTCCGAACTCGCCGACCATTGCCGCGCCGGAAGCGACGCCGACGCCGTCGCCCACCGGCCCAGCGATCAGGACGGCTGGCGGACGCGTCTTTTACGGCGGCGGCGGCATTACGCCAGACATCGAGGTCAAACCGATCGAAGTGAGCACGCCCGTGCGCGGGCGCATCTTCGAAGCGGCCTTCTATTTCACGCGCCAACTGGTCGCCGGTCAGATCCCTGGACTCGAGAGCTACCGCATAGAAAGGGTGCAGTTCGATCACGTGCCGCGACCGACCGATTACCCCGTCACCGAGAAGGTGCTCGATGCCTTTCGCGATTTCTTGCGCCGCTCCCCAGAATTTAGATTAGCGCCGACGCAAGTGGATGCCGAACTCGAATTCATCAAGCTCCGTCTGCGCGACGAGATCATCACCGCCGCCTACGGAAGCGAAGCTGGAACGCGCGTGCTGCTTGAGAGCGATCCGCAATTGTTGCGCGCTATTGAGGCGTTGCCCGAAGCCAAAAAGCTCGCTGAAGCCATTCGTCGTGGCGAATCTTTGAGCTAGGTTCGTGAAAAGCGCGCGCAATGTCGCCATACTAAAACCTCTTTGCCGGTCGGCGCCGAACTACTCGATCACGCGCAGCACCAAGCATTTCAAGTAAAAGGTTTCGGGCATGCCAACGAGCACAGGATGATCGCCGCTCTGCATTCGCCTTTCAGCGATCTGTACGCGTCGGCGCGCATCCGCCGCCGCGTCGGCGACGATCTGGCCAAACAGCGATTCGTCGACGTGGTACGAACAAGTGCAAGTGATCAACACGCCGCCGACGGCGAGCAACTTGAAAGCGCGCAAGTTTATCTCTTTGTAGCCGCGCATGGCCGAAGCGAGGCTGGCGCGGTTTTTGGCGAACGCGGGCGGATCGAGGACGATGGTGTCGAACCGCTCGCCGCGCGCCTCGAATTCGCGCAAGGCATCGAAGACATTGGCCACGCGGAACTCGACGTTGCGCGCTTCGTTCAACTCGGCGTTGCGCCGCGCGGCGAGGACGGCTTCTTCCGAGATGTCCAAGCCGATGACGCTGTCGCACACCGGAGCGACGTTGAGCGCAAAGGCGCCGTTGAACGTGAAGCAATCGAGCGCGCGTCCGCAGGCGTAGCGCCGTGCGGCCAGATGGTTCTCGCGCTGGTCCAGAAACGCTCCGGTCTTCTGGCCGCCGAGCGGCGAGACGCGGAAGCGCGTGCCGTGTTGCACGATTTCGACCTCGCCCGGATCCTCTCCGTAAAGCACGCCCGCTCGCATTTCGAGACCTTCGAGTTCGCGCACGCGCACGTCGTTCCGTTCGATGATGGCGCGCGGAGAGAACTCTTCGACCAGCAGCTCGACGAAGGTCCCTTTGAGGGCGTCGGTTGCCTGCGCCAGCGTCTGGAGCACGAGAACGTCATGGTAACGATCGACGATGAGCGACGGGAGCAGGTCGCCTTCCGCGTAGACCAAACGATACGCCTCGCACTTTTCAGCGAGTCCGACGCGGCGTTTGAAGGCCGCGCGCAGTCTCCGTTGCCACCAATCTCGATCCACACGTTCATCGCGCAGCGTCAACAGGCGCAAGGCGATCTCCGACCGGTCGCTGTAAAGCGCCCGCCCCAAAACGCGCCCGCGCACGTCGGTGACGCGCACGACCGCTCCGCCTTCGGCCTCGACTCGACGCAGTTCGCTTCGGTAAACCCACAGGTGACCGGCGCGGATGTGCGCCGCGCCGCGCGCCGAGATCACCACGCGTCCGCACTCTTCCGACATGACGAGGATTATCGCCGATGTTTCGCGAAGATCGCCAATCCCAAGCGAAAGGCTTCGCTGTCGAACGAAACGCCGAAACAGATCGCGCGGCGTTTGCTCTCGCAAGTTAAATTTCGCTTACCGCACAGACGACGCCAGCGAGCATGCGCTTCGTTGGCGATCTCGTCACCGAAAGTTAACCTTCTTGCAACCCGCAAGCTTTAAGAGTAGTCTTTGAGAGGCTGAGTCGTTGGTGCCGGCTAGTCAACTACCCCACGGCTAAAGCCGGGGGCTTGCCCGCAGCCGAAGCCCGGGCTTCGGGGCCGGTTGACAGCGGCCCACCGTCCCGAGAGACGGTATAGCGGTTGCGAATGTTGCGGGCGGCGTTGATGTCCGAATGATCTTCAAAACCACAGGAAGGACAGCTAAAGCGATGTCTCGCGCGTTTTCCTCTGAGACCGCAACGGGAACAGTTCTGGCTGGTATATCGGGGGTCGACCGTTGCTACCACTATCCCGACTTCTTCAGCCTTGTTGCGGACCCACTGCAGGATCAGGCCTCGTGGCCATTGAGAGAGCCTGCGTCGGCAGTGTGCGCCCCGGATCTTCCCCTTCTGGGGCTGGGGTATGTCCAGATCCTCAAATACCAGTACGGACCTCTTGGGTGCCCATCGGACCAGCTGTTTGGCAGTTTCCTGGGCAAAAGTGCGAGTACGGTTGCTTTGCTTACGACCGAGCCGTTTGAGAAGCCTGCGGACACTTCTGGTGTCCCGCTTCTCTGCCTTACGAGTCGCAAGCTTGCGTTGTACCCGACCCCTGGTCTTCCTGGTACGCTGGTTCCGAATCTTGACCGCTCTGCCGCTGACAAAGAGAACTTGGTCGTCGGTCGTGATGGCGACCAAGGCATTGGTCTCGTTGAGGTCAACACCGACCGGGAGGATGCCCTGCGGATCCGGCACGTCGATGGTCATCGCGACGCGACCGATAAGCTTGCCTCCTCGTTCGATAACGTTGAGGCTATCGATGGTCTTGGCGCGACGGAAGAGTTCCTGGAATACCTCCGGTACCGTGTATCGCAGCTTTTTACGGCCACCGACAGTCCAGATGGAGAGTGTTCCATCCGACCGGAAGTCTGCGTCTCGCCCACGCTTACCGACCAGAAACAAGGCGCTCTTGCGCTTGAAGGCGAACGGCTTGGTAACCTTGTGCTTGTTGCGCTTAGCGCTGGCGTAAGCAGCGGAGACTTGGCGGATGGCAGAGATCGTCATTTGGCTGTTCAGCGTGCCCTTGACAATAGTGTAGGCCTTCCGCTGCAGCGCAATGGCCCCCAAGGGTTTCCCATCGTTAAAGGCAATGGGAGAGAGCACCTGCTTAACGTGTTGCGATGTATCAAGCGTTGCAAGCAGGTCGGAATCCGGTTCGATGATAATCGTTGCGGTTCGCCGGATTTGCATCACACCGTAATTACATCACATGATGATGGAAGAAGTAAACGGCGTCTCCTCCCCAGGCATAGATGCCGCGCGCTCCCGACGCCGCGCAAACTGGTGGACCGGAGAAGGTGATGCACAGGCCGATTCGCACCGTTGGGTTGATCACAGGTGGCGGCGACGCGCCGGGGTTAAACGCCGTGATTCGCGCTGTCGTCAAGACGGCGGCGGGCGAATACGGTCTGCGCGTGCTCGGCATCGAGGATAGCTTCGAAGGGTTATTGGATGAAACGCGCACGCGCGAACTGACGCCCAAAGACGTCCGCGGGCTTCTGCCGCGCGGCGGCACCATCTTGGGCACGCGCAACACTGGGCGGTTCGTCGAACGCGATGAGAGCGGACGCGAGATCAAACCCGAAGCCGTCTATCGCGAAGCGCTCGCCAATCTCGAACGACTTGGTATTGACGCCCTGATCGTGCTCGGCGGCGAGGGGACGTTGACCATTGCCGCAGAGTTCGACCGCATGGGCATCCCCGTGGTCGGCGTGCCGAAAACCATCGACAACGATTTGGCCTGCACGGAGCTGACCTTTGGTTTCGCCACCGCGCTCGACATCGCCACCGAAGCGCTGGACCGACTTCACACCACCGCTGAATCGCACGACCGCGTCATGCTGCTCGAAGTGATGGGGCGTCATACGGGATGGATCGCGCTTCATTCCGGCATCGCTGGCGGGGCCGACGTGATCCTCATTCCGGAAATCCCGTTCTCGATGGAAGTGGTCGCCGAAAAGATCTTGGAACGCGAGCGGTGCGGTTCACAATTCAGCATCATCGTCGTCGCTGAAGGCGCGCGCGAAGTCGGCGGACAGCTCATTTACCAAGACGCGGGCGACCGCCATCGCGCTCCGCGGCTGGGCGGCATCGGGCTACATTGCCGCGACTGCCTCGAACGGCTCACCGGCAAAGAGACGCGCTGCGTCATCCTCGGTCACCTGCAGCGCGGCGGGCGGCCCAATGCCTTTGACCGTATGCTGGCGACCAGTTTCGGCGCCAACGCCGTGCGCGCCTTGATGAACGGCGAGCGCGGCGTGATGGTCGCGCTCCAGGCGGCCAACATCATCACCGTGCCGCTTTCAGAAGCGATCAGCAACATCAAGACCGTGCCGCCTGATGGCCAACTGGTGCGCACGGCGCGCGATGTCGGGATCTCGTTCGGCGCGCCCGACGAGAAGACCCATCACAAAACGGGCAACTGCTTCTGACAGATCGCTTTCCCAAACCCGCCCGAGCTCGGTATAATTCGCTTTTGCGACTTGAACGTGCCATATCCAGACCGTAAAACGCGGATGAACGCCCGGCTTCCTCGCGCCGGCGCGTGAGAGGTGAGACAAGGGTGACGGAAGAGATCAAAAAGAAGCTCGAAGCGGAACTGGAGGAATTGGAAACGGAACTTCGCGTGCATCTGCCGCGCGAAATCAAACGCGCGCGCGAGTACGGCGATCTACGCGAAAACGCCGAGTACAAAGCGGCGCTCGAAAGGCAACAGGTCGTCAAAGCGCGCATTCGGCAGCTACGCGAGCGCATCAGCCAGATCGCCTCGATAGACCTGTCGCAAGTGCCGCGCGACCGCGCCGCATACGGCTCGACGCTGGTGCTGCTAGACAAAGAGCGCGGCGAAGAGATCACCTATCGCTTGGTGACGCCCGAAGAGAGCGACCCGCAGGCCGGTTTGATCTCGACCACATCGCCGATTGGGCGGAGCCTGATGGGGCGTGAAGAAGGCGACGAGGTTCTCGTGCAGACGCCTTCTGGGCCGCGCCGTTTCGAGATCCTTCAACTGAAGACGATGCACGACGAGATGGCAGAAAAGTCCGCGCGCGATGGCGGCGCGGAGGATGGCGAGCAGAACGAGGACTGAAAAGATGTTCGGAGCGAGCATCGGACGCGGAGCGGGACGCATCGTCAACGCTATGGTCGAGGCGCTGGCGCGCTCCTCGATCAACCCTAACCTGTTGACGGTGACTGGCGTGGCGATCAACGTCCTTTGCGGTTTGCTCTTCGGCTTCGGACATTTCTTCTGGGCCGGCATCATCTTGATCGTCGCCAACCTCTTCGACATGCTCGACGGCAAAGTGGCGCGCTTGACCGGTCGCGTAACGCGCTTCGGTGCCTTTCTCGATTCGTCGCTCGACCGGCTGTCAGACATGGTCGTGTTCGTCGGGTTGATGGTCTTCTACGCACGCGATACGCAATACCATTCAACGCTCAACGTCTTTCTGGCGGGCGCGGCGATGATGGGGTCGGTGCTCGTCAGCTACACGAGCGCGCGTGCCGAAAGCTTGATCCCGAAGTGCGACGTCGGCTTTCTGCGCCGTCCGGAGAGGGTTGTGCTTTTGATCATCGGCGCGTTAACGACCCATCCCGGCTCGGATCATCCGTTGTTGAATCGCATGCCGGCGGTTCTCTGGGTTCTCGCCGTCGGCTCCTTCTGGACCTTCGCGCACCGCATGTATCACACTTGGCGCGAGGTCCAGCGAGTCGAAGCAGCGCTCGCTCAAGAAGGCGGCGCGCGGTCCGAAACCGACGCGACCGATCAAAGACCGAAGTCGGCATCGAAGGTGGTGCAACAAGCGCGCGTTTGAAACGAGCGCGCGGCAAAGGGAGAGCGCAGCCGAAGCGAGCTGGTTTTAGAAGACCGAGCGGCGATGCCCGATCGCCACATGTCCTGAAGAAAGTTGCGAGGTGCTTTGAGAATTGGACATCTGCCCATGCTGCGGATCGAAACTCGCCACTGAATGGCAACACGGCTGCGCGGCTTGCGGCGCGCGCCCGGTCGGGCCTCCGCTGCCGCCACCAGAAACCAGATTGCCGCTCATTGGGCGCACGCTGTTCATCGGCGTTGCCGGGCTCCTGCTCGCGCTCGCATCGCTCGGCACGATCGTCTTCGAACTCAACCGACGCGGTCATCTGCTGCCGCGCGATGTCGCAGATTTCGTCTCGGCAGCGACCACCGCCACGTGGCGCGCGAAATATCTGCTGTTGCCGCTTTCGCTCGCCATCTTCTGGACCTGCTCAGTGCTGCGCCGTCGTGTGCGGCGCGAACCGCAGCGCTTCCTCTGGCGCAGATTCGCCCTTGTCGGGTACGGAGCGGCAACGCTAGCGCTCATCGCCAATCTCGCTTTTACGCTGCTCTTCATCCCTGAACTCATCGAACAGCGGCGCTTGGCGCGCGAGGCCGCCGTGCAGTCGCTGCTCTACGGAACGCACCGCATGCTGCTCGAATACAAAGCGCTCTACGGGACCTATCCGGCCTCGCTCGACGATCTACGCCGCCTGCCCGATCCGGAAGGAAGCAACGCTAGGCTACTGGCCCAGCTGGGACTGGCTAACTACGTCCCCAGTTCGGTACAAGCAGCGCGCATCGAACGTCAACGCCCGGCGCGCGGCGCACGCCTTCGCCAGGTGGCCGCCCGCGCCGACACAGACGCAGCTCCGGCCAGTGGGTTGGAGACCGTCTCTTTTACCGACTACGAACTGCTCTGGCCCGGCGCCGATGGCATCTACGGAACGGAAGATGACCGTTTGGTCAAAGACGGCGTGATCGTCGCCGAACCGCGCCAGCTCAAATCGCCCGGTGCGCTCGTCATCACCAACCGCAACAGCAAGCCGAAATGAGCGTGCAGAAGATGGGGAGTCGGACTATAGACTTTGCAGCTAGATCATCTCTTCGGCGAGTATGCCGAACTTCGTCGCTTCGCTCGCCGGAAGCGTGGTTCGTGCCAAAACGACGGCGAACGGTTCACCAAACCGCTCGAAGATACGATCCGCCGGCAGCACGCGTTTGAGCGCGCTCGCGTTCTGCGAGAATCGAGTCAAGAAAGAAGCGCATCCAATTGCACGATGCTGGCGAGCACGATGCGCGTTCTGCGAGAATTGAGTCGAGAAAGAAGCGAAATATTCCATGTTCCGCAAAATTCTGATCGCCAATCGCGGTGAGATCGCCGTGCGCATCATCCGCGCTTGCCGCGAACTCGGGATTTCGCCCGTGGCCGTCTATTCGCAAGCGGACCGCGCGGCGTTGCACGTGCGGCTCGCCGATGAAGCCTACTTCATCGGCCCAGCGCCGTCGAGCGAAAGCTACTTGAAGATGGAACATATCATCGACGCGGCGCGGCGCAGCGGCGCCGAAGCGATCCACCCGGGTTACGGCTTCCTCGCCGAAAACGCCGAGTTCGCTCGCGCCGTGCGCGATGCCGGATTGGTCTTCATCGGGCCGCGCCCCGAAGCGATGGAGTTGATGGGGTCGAAGACCAATGCGCGACGCGCCGCCCAATCCGCTGGCGCCCCTATCGTTCCGGGGACGACCGAGCCGCTCGGCTCGCTCGAAGAGGCCCGTGAAGTGGCCGCGCGTCTGGGTTATCCCGTGATGCTCAAAGCGGCGGCAGGCGGCGGCGGCAAGGGGATGCGGCTCGTCGCTTCTGCCGAAGAGCTTCCATCCGCTTTCGCCACGGCTCAATCGGAAGCGGCTTCAGCCTTCGGCGATCCGCAGGTCTATCTCGAAAAGGCGGTGGTGCGCCCGCGTCATATCGAGATCCAAGTCTTCGCCGATGAGCACGGCAATGTGGTCCACCTCGGCGAACGCGAGTGTTCAATTCAAAGGCGTCATCAGAAAGTCATCGAAGAATGCCCGTCGCCGATCAACGATCCCGAATTGCGCGCGAGGATGGGCGAAGCCGCCGTGCGCATTGCCCGCGCCGCTGGATACGTCAACGCCGGAACGGTCGAGTTTTTGGTCTCAGATGAAACGCGCGATTTCTATTTCCTTGAGATGAACACGCGCCTGCAAGTCGAGCATCCCGTCACCGAACTCGTCACCGGCATCGATCTCGTGCGCGAGCAGATCCGCGTCGCCTGCGGCGAGAAGCTCTCATTCGCGCAAGAGGAACTCCGCTGGAGCGGTCACGCCATCGAATGTCGCATCTACGCCGAAGATCCGGAGAACAACTTCATGCCGTCGCCGGGGCGCATCACCGAGCTTCGCGTTCCCACGGGACCAGGCATACGCGACGATGGCGGCGTCTATGCTGGGGCCGAAGTTTCCATCTACTACGATCCGATGATCTCCAAACTCGCCGCGTGGGGGAGAACGCGCGCTGAAGCGATCGACCGTCTGCGCCGCGCTCTCGATGAATACGTCATCGAAGGCATTAAGACGACGCTTCCCTTTTTCCGCGAGGTCGTCCGCGATGAGGAATTCATCCGTGGGGAGCTTGACACAGGCTTCATCGAACGCTTCAGCCGGCGGCGCGCTCAAGCTCCGACCGACCCGATGGAGCGCGATATAGCCGCCATCGCGGCCGCCATCGCCTTTTCTGAACGGCGTATCGAGACGCGCGCAAACGCGGCGGAACACAGAACTAACAACGTATGGCGGCTCGCCGGCCGCGCGCTGCTCCTTCGCTGACGAAGCGCGAAGTCGAACACAGAGCGCTCGTCGGCAGAGCGAAACTTTCGCGGGCGTCGCCGCGCGCGCTCGCTCTTTAACCAAGGGACTGCGATGAAACTCCTGACCGAAATCGAAGGTGAACAACGCACGCTCGATCTCGAGGGCGACGGCGAGCGTTTAAAGGTCGAACTCGATGGACGGCTTTACGAGATTGAAGTGCGGCGTCCAGAGGCGGGCATCTACCTTTTGCTCGTCGCAGGGCGAGTCTATGAGTGTCGCGTGCGCGCCGAGGCTGAGGCGCCGAACGATTACCGCGTTCATATCCGCGGACGGAGCTATTCGATCAGAGTGCGCGATCCGCGCCGGTTGCGCAACGCTTCGGGATTGGCAAGCGGCGCGTCCGGTCGCGCGGCGGTCACTGCACCGATGCCCGGCAAAGTCGTCCGCGTGCTCGCTGAACAAGGGGCACAGGTTGAAGCTGGTGCCGGGTTGGTCGTCGTCGAGGCGATGAAGATGCAGAACGAGATGAAATCGCCCAAGTCCGGCAAGGTCGTAGAACTGCGCGCGCGCGAGGGGATGACGGTCAACGCAGGCGACGTGCTCGCCATCGTCGAGTGACGTGATGGCGAGCGACCGCTGCCAACCAGCGAAAAGGTTCACAACGACACGATAGAAAAGGATTTTCCGGGGAGGTGTTGATTGTCCGAGGAGATTCGGGGCGAAACGGCGCGCAACGCAGCGAAGTCGGCGCTCGAGGATCTGCGCATCATCCTTTGGGACATCGATGGGACGCTCGTGCGTGCGACGCGCTACGGCCTTTTTCGCGATTACATGGGGCCGATGCTCGAAAAGGTCTTCGGCACGTGCGGCAAGTTGCCTGAGATGATCGTCTCGGGGATGACCGATCTGCAGATCGCCATCGAGGCGCTGCGCGAACATGGTTTCACAGCGGAAGAGGTCACAGCGCGCGTCGATGATATACGCCGCTGCTACATCGCCGAGATGGAGCGCATCGCCAACGGCACGGTTTGTTGGCAACCCTTGCCGGGCGCGCGCGCGGCGCTCGAACGACTGGCGGCACATCCGCGCTACCTTTCATCGCTTTTGACGGGAAACATCGAGCCGGCGGCACGCCTGAAATTGCGCGTCGCCGGGCTGGACCAGTACTTTCAGCTTCCGGGCGCTTTCGGTGATGAATCTCACGATCGGCGGGCGCTGCCAGCGCTCGCGGCCAAACGAATAAATCAACTTTTCGGTCATAAGTTCGCCCCTCAGCAATTCATCATCATCGGCGACACGCCCAACGACATCGCCGCCGCGCGACATTTCGGCGCGCGCGTTGTGGCCGTGGCCACAGGCCGGGTTCATCGTGCGGAAGATCTACGGTCGCACGAGCCGGACGCGCTGCTTCCGGACTTGACCGACACAGACCTGTTGTTGCGCACGCTCGACCGCCTCTGAATAGGGCGTCAAGCAACCTCAGTGCAGACCGGTCAGAGCAACACGCGAGGAAGATTTTCCAACCGAAACGAGATCTGCTCCGTCTTAAGAGCAGAAGGATTCCTCTCCCCACACGTAAGAATCAATCGAGGAGGAAGAGATGAAAAAACTGCTGTTCGGTACATCGTTCGTAGGACTCTGCGCCGCTTTCGGATCGCCCTCGCTGGCCCAGAGCGGAACAGACCGACGCATCGGCATCGACGCGCGCCAAAACAAGCAAAGAGTGCGCATCGAACAAGGGATCAAAAGCGGCGAATTGACTCGTCGGGAGGCGGCCAACCTGTTCGCCGAACAGGCCGCGATCCGCGCCTACGCCGGTCCGACGGCGAGCTGACTTGGCGCGAGCGCTTACGGCTGGAGCGCGAACTCGATCGCGCAAGCCGCCACATATACCGGCAGAAATACGACGACCAAGATCGGCATTGAAACCTCTCAACCTTGAAGGGTCAGCGGATCGAAGAAAAGGGCGCGTGTTTACGCGAGAGTCCACGCGCCCTTTTCATGCAATGAGATCCGATGCGCGATGCTCAAACGCTGCGTCGGCGCGCTCGCTTTCGAGCAGTCTTCTTGGCGCTTTCCTTCGTTCTGCTGGCCTCCTTGCCTGAAGCTTGCTTAGCCTTTTTCTTCCCGGCACCCTTTTTCGCCACCGATTTGGTTGGCCCAGAAGAGCCACCACCGGGAGGCCAACCGGCACCATCATCTATCTCGAGCGTTGAGGTCTCAGCTTCGAGCATCAACGCGTTGACCGCTGCGGCTCGTGCGGGTTGGTCGAGCCTTTCGTAGATGCGAAAGAAGCCAGCATTCCATCCCTTGACGAGCAGCGTCACCAACTCACCGTGACTCGCCTGTTTCAGCTTGGCCTCTATCTCATCGCCGCCAAGAGGGCGACAGTTCTTCGGAGGTTTCTCATAAGGCGGGGTCGGTTTGTTTGGATCGCGGGGGACTCTTTCTGCCATGCTTTGTCTCCTTGTAGTTGAGCTGGAAAAACGCGAGGACAGAAGGCTGAGCGCAAAGTCGCGCTCACGTTGAAGTTTTAATCGAGCCAAGTGGTGCGAAAGTTTATGCGCTCGCGCGCCGAGTCGTGAAAACGCGCATCGTTGCGAATGATAACGTACTGTCTGTCGGGCGATGATATCCTGAACGTAATCCACACGGCGCTTCGTAAAAGCAGCTCTTCCATCTCACCGACGAGTAAACCTCGCTTCGTCTCATCGCGTTCACCGATCATGCGCATGAAGAGCGCATCGAAATCCGGGTTGCGATAACGGGCGATGTTCTCCTCAGGCGGCGCATCCGACAGAAAACGCATCAACAAAGCTGCGGCGTCGGGATAGAACCACTCCCAAGTGCTCATGTACAGATCGAAATCCCCCTCGCGCAGCCGCTGCTCGATTTCGACGCTGTTCACCAAATTCTCCTCAAGAGGGATGCCCAACTCCTTTATCCTCTCTATGCGCTCAAAGTTTTGCTCGCGATTGTAGGGAGTGGTGACCAATCTTAGTTTCGGCAGCTTGCGTCCCTTCGGATGCCCGGCTTCGCGTAAAAGCGCCCGTGCCCGCTCTGGATCGTAGTAAAAGCCCTTGTCGTCTTGCGACGGCACGCCGAACACGGGGCGCAACAAAGGGCGCATCGGCGGTTCGCTCGGCAAACGTAGGACGTAGCCGATGGCCTGTCTTAGCCGCACTTCGCGCGCGAAAGGCGTCTTGCGGTCCAAGTTGAAGCAGGCATAGGCGCCAAAGATCGGTGGCTGATAAGGAACTAAACGCAGATTGCGCGCGGCATATTCATCACGCAAACGAAGTTCGCCCGATGAATCGCGCGTCGCTACTCCGTCGAGCAGGTCAGCAGGCACCGGCGCCATATGAGCCTCACCGTTGACCACCGCTTGAAACGCCGTCATCTGGTTCGGATAGAGCACGTAGCGGATCTCATCCAGATATGGAAGCTGGCGCCCCTGAGGATCGCGCCCCCAGTAATTTGGGTTGCGCGCCAAGGTGATGCGCCCGCCGTTTACATCCCACTCGACCAAGCGAAAGGCTCCTGTGCCCACAGGATGTTTGGCGAAATCTTCGCCGTAGCGTTCCACCGCTTCGCGCGGCACGATGCTCGTCGGGAACCACGTCACGGCGCGGATGAAGCCGAAGAACGGCGTGATCAAACGCACTTCAAGCGTTCGGTCGTCGAGCGCCCGCAAGCCGCTGATCGCTTCAGCGCGCCCGTCGCGGTATTCGGACGCGCCAGCGATGAAGCGTCCGAAGTAGTGGTAGCCCGCTGGCAAAGCGCGGATCATGCGTTGCCACGAGTAGATGACATCGTCGGCGCGAACGCGCCTTCCGATGCCGTTCGGAAAACACTCATCATCCTGAAAACGCGCCTCGCGCAGATAGAATCGCCACACGAGGCCGTCGGGCGATTCTTCCCAAGTTTCCGCTAGAGCCAGACCGACGCGCGCGCCTGTCGGATCTTCGGCGACGGCGAGCCGATCGAAGATCATCGACGCAATGGGATCATAACTTGGGACGATCGGATCGAGGCGCGCGCGCGTAATAGCCGAGCCGAAGATGGGCACGATGAGCGTCCCACCGTGGCGCGGATCATTTGCGCGCGCGTCGGTCTCGCGTGTCGTCGTTCTCTGCGAACAAGCGAGCGGCGAAAGGAGAAACGCGGCGCACAAGGCGCAGATCAAAAGACGACACAGTTTCGCGTCCATCATCGGTTGTTCGGTATGAGCGAGGCGACGGATGAATTCCTCGCGGCTCCCACGCCAGAGAACCGCCACAAGCGATGAGCCCTGCCGACCGCTGGTCCGGCAACATCAGCCACGATGCGTGATGCGGACGGTCCGTCGGCTCAACCGCCCGCTTGAGTTGAATAGACCCTTCGCTCAGCCGCTCGCCTGAGCGTCGGCGTATCACGCGCCCAGATGTTCGCGGAAGAACCGGAGCGTTCGCTGCCATGCATCGGCGGCAGCCTGCGCGTCGTAAACTTCCGAGCGCGTATCGTTGAAGAAGCCGTGTTTCGCCCCCGGATAGATTTTGATCTCCGCACGCTTGCCCGCGCGGCGCAGCGCTTCCTCGAATTCGCGCACCGCTTGCGGCGGGATGCTTCGGTCTAGTTCACCGAAGATGCCGAGCAAAGGGCACGTCACTTTCTCAACCAGCTCCAGCGGCGTGCGCCCGTAGAAGATCACGGCGCAAGCCAGCTCCGGATAGCCCGAAGCGGCTAATCTGTAAGACAATCCGCCCCCCATGCAAAAGCCCACCGAGCCGAAGCGCGGGCGCGCGAACTTCCTCATCTTCAAGAAGTCTAAACCCGCTTGCATATCGCGTGCCGCAACATCGGGTGCCAGACTCGTCGCAGCGCGCCTGATCGCTTCGACGTTGGAAGCATCGCGCGGCGGCGGTTCCGAGGCGCGCACGAACAGGTTCGGTGCGAGCGCGACGTAGCCCTCTTGCGCAACGCGATCGGCAACCGATTTGATGTGATCATTCAATCCGAAGACCTCATGGATGACGAGCACCGCCGGCGCCGGACTTCGCTGCGGAAGCGATAAGTAGGCTGGGATTTTGATCTCGCCGCTCGGATATTCGACCATCTGGCCGCGCAGCTTTGTGCTCGCCTGCACGACATTGACCGCTAGCGTACTAACTCCCAACGCAGTTTGCTCAAGGAATTCTCGGCGCGAAAGTTCGTCCGCACGCTCATCACGTTCACCCATCGGCTTGCACCTCGCTGATTCTCATGTCAGAACTTGACCCTCAATATATGCCAGCAAGGGCGTCGGAGCAAGAAACGGGTCGGAACACAAAGCGGCAAAGATGCCGCGAGCGCTATCGGCAAGCGATCTTTCGAGAGATAGCAGTTCGCTTCGCACCGGTCGCTTAGACATCGCTTCGATGAGCGCGCGGCAAGTGATTTCTCGGGGATGGCAGTTTACTTCCAAGCCTTCTGCGGTGCGTTTCCGCTCGTCCTTCGAAGTCCTACGCGCAGCGACTGGAATCCATCCGTGAGGGGATTTCCGCGCTTTCATCTCTTCCTCACAGTCTTTCGCGCGGCAACTTGAGTTGATTGGCGAAGCGGCGAAACATGGGGTCTCGCTTGAACGGGAGGATTGTGCTAGTTTTCTTGAGCATGAACGGAACGAAGCAGATCGATGCGAGCCTCGAACGCGAACTCGCGCTCGCCATCGAACTGGCGCGTCGGGCGGGACGCGAAGCGATGCGCTACTACGGCGGCCCGCTTGAGATCGCGCACAAAGGCGAGATCAATGAGCCGGTAACGCAGGCCGACACCGCTGCCAACGAGATCGTGGTACGCGGTTTGCTCGAAAGTTTCCCTGCGGACGGCATCTTGTCGGAAGAGACAATTGACACTTCGCGAAGGCTCGGCAAAGAACGCGTCTGGATGGTCGATCCGCTCGATGGGACAAGTGGCTTCATCGCTCGCGACGACGATTTCGCGGTTCATATCGGCCTCGCCATACGTAGCGAACCGGCGCTCGGCGTCGTCTACCGTCCGGCGGTGGACGTCCTCTATTGGGCCGTGCGTGGATCGGGAGCATGGCGCAAAAAGGGCGAAGACGAAGCGACGCGGCTCCACGTTTCGGACGTAAGCGATCTGCGCGAGGCCCGGCTCGCTGCCAGTCGCACGCATCGCAGCCCGCGCATGGATCGCGTCATCGAGGCGCTCGGCATCCGGACCGAAACGCGACGCGGTTCGGTGGGCGTCAAGATCGGCTTGATCGTCGAACGCCAATGCGATCTGTACATTCATCTTTCGCCGCGTTCCAAGCAGTGGGACACGTGTGCGCCAGAAGCGATTTTGCGCGAAGCGGGCGGCATGTTGACAGACTTATGGGGCTACCCGTTGCGTTACAACACGCCCGACGTGTGGAACAGAAATGGAATCGTCGCCTCCAACGGCGCTCTTCACGATCGGGTGATCGCCGGGCTTGCGCCTTTGCTCGAAGAGTTCGGGCGAAAGCGCATCGAATGATGGCACGGCGGGTCAGCTCGCTCGTTGAAATCAGATGCTGCACCGATGGCGAACGCAGACGAGACGAACGAGCCCGCTGTTGAAGATAAGTAAACAAGGGATGGTTCAGCGCGCGCCGACGGCGAATGAGCCCGCGCGTCAAGTGCGCAGAACGGTATTTTGCCGACACATGGTGTCGCGTTCTTTTCGCGCACGTTGCACGATGCCTCGTCGCACGAACTGAGACGCACCCGGTAAACACCAACCTCGCACGATTTCGCTCGTGAGCATCAGGACCAAACTTCTGCTCGTCTTTCTCGTCTGCGGCGTCGTTCCGTTGTTGGCACTCGCCATCTTCAACTACGTGAGCGGACGACGCGCCATCGAGCGGTTGCTCTTCGACGAGGCGGAAGCGAGCGCGTCGCGCATGGCCGCTGAAATCGAACGGCAGATCGAAGACCGTAAAACCAACCTCGTCGAACTCGCGCGGCAGCGTCCGCTGCGCGAATACGTGCGCGCGCAAAGTGCAGCGTCGGACCGGAACGTCACGTTGCCCGAAGAAGTGCGCGCCGCGGTCGGCGCCTTCTTTTTGAACTACCGACGCTACTACGCGAGCATCACATGTCTCGACGCGCAACGGCGTCCGCTCTTTCGCGTCGAGAACGTGCTGCAAGTGGGAGATCGGACCGAAGCGCGTTTCAAAACCGAAGGGATCGAGGATGCACGCGCCGATGAACGCGTCTGGCAAGCGGCTGACCCGGCTCCCGTGCAATCCGCATTGGAGCGCGAGAACTTCGGCGCAGGGCTTCGGTTGACGCTTCCGGTCTTTTTCGACACGCCGCACGCCGAAGCGCCACGCGGCGCGTTGGTCGTCGAATTGAAGCTCAACGCGATCTTCGATAATGCGGTCTCCGAAATGCCCCGGTTGCCGTTCGGCGATCAAACGCCAGCGCGCATGGCGTTCGTGCTCGATCGCTCGGGGACGTTGATCTTTCATACCAACGAGTCTTTCAAGTACCAGCCAGTGGCGCGCGCGATGCCTGGATTCGCCCCCGTGCTCGCCGCGATCGAGCAACAGCGAAGCGGGAGAGCGATCTTTCGCCATGCCGACGGTGACTCGTGGGTCGTCGCTTTTCGTCCGACGGCGCTCGATTTGACGGCGGCGGTGGGCATAAACAGGACGCGCGCGCTCGCACAGTTAGAAGATGCCGCGCTGGCGAGCATCGCCCTTTCGTTCTTCATCGCGCTCCTCGCTGCCGTCGCGCTCGTCACGATCATCAATCGCACGACGCGGCGCATCGCGCGCGTCGCCGAGGGGGCTGCCGCCGTCGCGCGCGGCGATCTGGACCAGCGGATCGAGATCACCACTCAGGACGAAACGCGCGTGCTGGCCGATAGCTTCAACAGCATGACAAGGCAGCTACGCGAATTGATCGCCCGCGAAGCGGAGACGCGCCAATTTGAATCCTTCATGCGCTTGTCGGCCATGTTGACGCACGACTTGAAGAACGCCATCACTTCATTGTCGATGCTCGTGCGCAACATGGAGAAACAGTTTCACCGTGAAGAGTTTCGCCAAGATGCCATCGCGTCGCTGGGCGAAGCGACCGACAAGCTGCGACGTATCGTCGCGCGCTTGAACGCTCCGGCTGAAACGCTGCAGAGCGAAGCGCGCTGGCGGAAAGCGCCCGTTGACCTCGCGGCGCTGATTCGCCGCTGCTTGCGCGAAACGGCGGCTCACGTCGCCGAGTTTCACCGCATTGAAACGGATCTGCCCGATTCCATCATGATCATGGCCGACGAAGAGGCCATCTGCAAAGTGATCGAAAACCTCATCATCAACGCCATCGAAGCGATGGGGACGCGAAGTGGACGGCTGAGCGTGCAAGCCGGATGGCTTAACTCGCACGAAGTCTTCTTCAGCGTCGCCGACACGGGGCGCGGCATGAGCGAAGAGTTCATCCGCACGAAACTTTACCGCCCCTTCGCCACCACCAAAGAGAAGGGCATCGGCCTTGGACTCTGTATGTGCCGCGAAATCGTCGAAGGCCACGGCGGGCATCTCGAAGTCGAATCCAAAGAAGGGGTTGGCACGCGCTTTCGCGTCGTGCTACCATTAACTTCAAGCGATGAGTCGCAAGCTCATTGACCCGTCGCCGCAACGTCCTTCTTTACGTTCGCTAACTGCCATAGATGCGGCTCGGATTGCCGTGCAACGTCCCGGAGGGCGAGCGGTCCCGTCGCACGAGTTGGTTGAACGGATGGAAACGCAAACCGGAGAGAAAGCGACCGTGCTCATCGTCGAAGATGACCGCGCACTGCGCAGCGGACTGCGTTGGGCGCTGGCCGACGACTACGCGGTTCTCGAGGCTGAAACGCGCCGCGAAGCGCTCGAGCAGTTGCAGCGCGAAGAGGTTGACGTCGTTATCTGCGACCTTCACCTGCCGCCAGTCACCGAGAGCATTCAAGAGGGCTTAATCATTGTTGAGGCGGCTAAACAGAAGCGCCCGCCTGTGCCCACCGTGGTGATCACGGGAAGCGCCGACAAACAAGTTGCGCTTGAAGCCGTGCGCCACGGAGCCTACGGATTTTTCGAGAAGCCGTTCAACGAAGATGAAGTGCTTCACATCGTGCGGCAAGCTGCGCGCGTGCGCCGCTTGGAAGCGGAAAACCTCCGCCTTCGTTCGAAATTGAGCGGGCAGCGCGGTTTCGGGCGGTTGATTGGATCGAGTCCGGCGCTCGAAGAGGTGATTCGCCAAGCCCGCGCCGTCGCCTCCACGGACGCCACCGTGCTCATCTGCGGCGAATCGGGTACGGGGAAAGAACTGCTCGCCTGCGCCATCCACGAGGAGAGTCCGCGCGCTGGCGGCCCGTTCATCGCCGTCAATTGCGCCGCTTTGCCGGAAACGCTCATCGAATCCGAACTCTTCGGCCACGAAAAAGGGGCCTTCACTGGTGCAACGCAGGCCAAAAAAGGGCGCTTCGAACTGGCCAATGGCGGCACGCTCTTTCTCGACGAGATCGGCGAACTCTCGCCCGCCGTGCAGGTCAAGCTCTTGCGCGTGCTGCAAGAGCGCTCCTTTGAACGTCTGGGCGGCACGCGCACCATCGAAGTGGATATACGCCTGATCGCCGCCTCGAACCGCGACCTCGAACAGGAGACCGAAAAAGGCGCTTTTCGCCAAGATCTTTTCTACCGTTTGAACGTCGTCCCGCTGACGCTGCCGCCGCTGCGCGAACGACGCGAAGACATCCCCGTGCTCGCCGCTTTTTTCGCCAACAAAGCGGCGCGCAAACATGGTTTTCAACCGCCAGAACTCGCGCCGGAGCTGCTCGCCGCGCTGCAAGCATATGATTGGCCGGGCAACGTGCGCGAGATGGAGAACCTGATGGAAAGGCTCGTTGTGCTTACGCGCGGCGCAACGCTCGGCATCGAGTATCTCCCCCAAAAGATGAAGAGCACAGCGCTCACCGTCGAGCAGATCACCGAACCGCCCGACGCGACGCTCGAAGAAGCCGTTCAGAACCTCAAAAAACGGATGCTCTTGCGCGCGCTTGAAGCCGAGGGCGGCAATCGCGGTGCCGCTGCCAAACGTTTGGGCATCAGCCGCTCCTACTTGCACCGCCTCATCAACGAACTAGGGCTCTCCGTCTGAGGTTCATCTCGAAGCCGCCCGACTTGTCTTGTCCACTCAAGTAGACAGATAAACCTTTCCGACTGTGAACGGAAGTTGACATCGGCCTTTCATCCTTCAGCGAGCGAGGCGCAGTTTCAAACTGGTCAGCTCGCATCAAAAGCCGCTTGCGAAGACGTCTCAAATCTTTGTCCCTCTTGAAAGAAAAGCTTTTGAGCCGCTCGCGCTTCCGGATGATTCAGACGAGCTATTTGAGCTTTGCTCGTAGGCGCGCCGCTGCGCGGGTCGCCTTCCGCGATCTGGCGAGCGGATCGCCTCCAAGGCGCTTTTGGCGCGAGCGGCCCTTCGCGGAACGCGATTTGCTCATTCAGCGTTCGCCCGGTTGCATGGTTCGCTCTCGCGGCGAACCGTGAAAATCCCCGACCCTTTCCTCGCCAATAACGGAGTGGCGGTGTTATGTGGATCTGGCAAAAGGATGGACAAGGTAAAGTGAAACCCATGGTTTTGATCATCGATGACGACGTCGCCATCTCTCAGCAACTTTTCTGGGCATTGTGTGACGACTATGAAGTCCTAACGGCCAAAGACCTCATCTCGGCATTGCGCCTAGCGGATCGTTATCAACCAGAAATATACGTTCTCGATCTGTGTTTGCCGCCCATCGTTCATTCTCCCGAAGTTGGGCTTTACATCCTCGATTATCTTCGACGAAAACTTCCCGCATCCAAAATCCTCATCATCAGTTCCGCCGCTAGCGGTGAGATACAGCAGCGCTGCGTTCAAAACGGCGCGACGGCGGTCTTCAAAAAGCCGCTCGATCTGGAACTTTTCTTGCAGACGCTGCGTCGCCACGGCGCGCAGGGCATAACCGAACACTGAGGCGGACGAGAGGTCAACCACATCATGCCCCGCACCAATTCATCCTGCAGAATCAACCGACGGCGCGCGAAGATATTGGCTAGGAGAAGGGCCACGAAGCGACGTGCGCTCAAAGCGACGCGCACATCTCTGGAAACCACAAACGACTCCCCACCTTGTCGGTCATACGAAGTCGCCTCACAAGATGTTCGACGAGAGTGCTCGTTCTGCTCCTCCGACGACGCACTTATCGTCTACGACCTGCGAGAATCCCCCCGCTTGCAGGTCGAGCCAAGGAAGCTCTCGCTCGTCGCTCCAGCACGCAAAAGAGGGACGGACGAGAGCTTCCCCCAGTATCTCCAAGCGATGCGCTTCCTGCTTTTCCAACACCGCACGACGCCGAGCGGCGCGATTCTCGCCGTCGAACTTTTCCGCAAGTAGAGGGTCACTCCCGGCCGTGGATCATGCGTCTTGCTCCGGCGCCACTCCGACGCCGGTCGTCCATCACTTGCGATCCCTTAAAACTGTCGGGCATCCATCGGCCACTTGAAAGTTCGCGTCGGCTGCGCCAGCGCCCCTTCTCCAAGTCTTCTCGACGACTTCTCTTCCGATGAGATTCGCTTCCGCCGCGCGCGATGTCGTATAATCGTCGGCGCGGGCATCGCTTTTGCGCTTAGCTTGACGAGCTCGCCGAGCGTTTTTTTGCTGCTATGAAATTCCTTCACATCGCAGATGTTCATCTCGGCTGCCGACGCTACAACCTCGACGAGCGCGCGAGGGATTTTTTCCGCGCTTGGTACGACGTGCTCCAGCGCTACGCCCTACCCAACCGACCTGACTTCGTGCTGATTGCGGGCGATCTCTTCCACATGCGCCGCGTCGATCCACAGACAATGAACCATGCCATCGCGGGGCTGGAGCTATTGCGAAGCAAAAACATTCCAGTGCTCGTCATCGAAGGCAATCACGACCAGAGCGACCCGACTTCGCACTTCAGTTGGCTGCGGTCGCTGTCGCAATGGGGCTACTTAAAACTGCTCGAACCGCAATACGATGAGAGCAAGAAGTTGATCGTCACGGAGTGGGATGAGAAGCGGCGGCGTGGGTCGTTCATCGACATCGGCGGTGCACGCATCTTCGGCTCAAATTGGTACGGCATGTCGGCCAACGCTGTTCTTCCTCTGTTGGCCGAACAGATCAAACCGCACATCTCGAGCGAGCGCTTCAACATCCTGATGTTGCACACGGATATCGAGGGTTACCTCAAACGCCCGATTCCGGCGCTCACGCAAGCGCGCTTGCGTGAGCTGCGCGGGATGATCGACTACGTCGCGCTCGGCCACACGCACAAGGAGTTCAATTTCGATAACTGGGCTTTTAATCCCGGCTCGCTCGAAGCTTGCACGGTCGATGAATATGATGAACCGCGCGGCTTTTACATGGTCGAAGTGCGCGACCACAAGGCAGAAGCGCAGCACATACGCGATTACGTGCAGCGTCCGATCCAACGCCTTTCGGTCGAAATCTCCGGCTCAGCCGATCCTGAAATGGTGCGCGCACGCATCCTCGAACTGGTGGAACGCGAGGCGCGAGTTCACGACGAAAGCTCGGGCGAGCTGGCACCGATCGTCGAGGTGACCTTGCGCGGGCGACTTGGATTTCGCACTTCGCTGCTCGAGACGAACGCGCTTCGCGAGCAAATTCAAGAGCGGACGCGCGCGCTCCATGTGATCATTCGGAACTTGACGATTCCGGTCGAGTATCAGGTCGGCGATCAGTTCGACCCGAGCCTGCCGCGCCACGAGCGCGAACGACGCATTCTTGAAGACCTGGTCACACGCGATGCACGCTATCGCGATCGTGCGGGCGATGTCGCCAACTTGATCATGGAAGCCAAACGGCTCGCGCTCGAGGAAGAGGCGCCCGAACGCATCATCGAATTCATCGCGCAGAAGCTCGGCCTCGAAAGCGATGACGACGGGGCAAACGTTCAAAACGGCGTGGAGGAATCGATCGCTGACTCACGCCTCGTCCTTTTCGGACCACGTCGCCGCATCGATCATGAATGAACCGTTCAGCAAACTGCGCGGCGTCGATCAATTGCCGCTCTTCCCGTTGCCGATCGTCCTTTTTCCGGGCGCGCCGCTGCCCCTCCATATCTTCGAGGCGCGCTACCGCAAGATGCTGCAGGACGTGCGCGCGTCGAACAACATCTTCGGCATCTCCTACATGGAAGCCGACAGCGGGCAGTCGCGCCCGCCCGTCGGACATGTCGGTTGCGTCGCCGAAGTCGTCGAGGTCCATCCTTTGCCCGACGGGCGTTCGAACATCCTGACGGTCGGTTTGATTCGCTACTGGATCGAAGAGTACATCGAATCGAATCAACCCTACCTGATCGCGCGCGTGCGGTTCTTCGAGGACGAAGAAGAGGATGCGGAGGCGTTGCAACGAAGCGCGCACGAAGTGACGGAGCTGTTCTTGCGCATCGCGCGCGCCGTGCGCATTCTCAACGATGAAAGCGCGCGCGAATTGACTGAGTTGCCCGAAACCGATCCTGAACGCCTGTCGTTTCTGATCGCTTCGGCCATTGATCTCGAAGGAAGCGCCAAACAAGAACTGCTCGAGCTACGTTCGACGCTGGAACGGCTCGAACGCTTGCGCGATATGCTGGCGCAAGCCGTGCGCAACTACGAAGAACGCGCGCGCATCCACTCGGTCGCCAAACGCAACGGCCACGGCGGCAAACAGCTTGACTACGAGGAATGAAACGTCGCGCTCGAAGGATCGAGCGCGCGTTGAGCGCTACACAAAGGATGGAACGCGAAGAGCCAACGCGATCAGAGTGCCGCACGCCGCGCACCGTGCGCGTCCTCTTTTTCGGCGCCGCGCGCGACGCTGCCGGTTGTGCTGAAGAGACGATCACCTTCGCTGGACCGGTCACCAGCGCCGAAGCGCTGCGCGTCCTGTGCGAACGGCATCCGCCGCTTGCGCGCTTCGAGCGCTCGCTCTTAGTTGCTATCAATCACGAGTACGCGCCCGCCGAAAAGGTGGTAGAAGACGGCGACGAAATCGCCGTCTTTCCGCCCGTCAGCGGCGGTCAAGGCGAAGAAGAGGATGGTCTCGTCGCCATCGTCGAAGAGCCGATTGATGTCGGACGCTTGGCTCGCCGATTGATTCCGCCCGACTGCGGCGCCACCGTGACCTTTGACGGTTACGTGCGCGGGTGGACCGGCGGACGACGCACGCTCTATCTCGTCTATGAAGCCTACAAGCCGATGGCGCTTCGCGAGATGCGTCGCATCGGACGCGAAGCGCGCGCGCGCTTTGCGATTGCCAGCATCAGCATCGTTCATCGCGTGGGCCGATTGGAGACGGGCGAAACGAGCGTCTGCATCGTCGTCAGCGCGCCACACCGCAAAGAAGCTTTCGCCGCCTGCGAATGGGCCATCGCCGAACTCAAACGTACCGTGCCGATCTGGAAGAAAGAGGTCTTTGAAGATGGTGAGGTGTGGGTCGAAGGCGAATCGCCCGCCACGCAACGCGAGAATGCGGCGTCGGATAGGTCGAATTGAGTCCGTTGTTTGGCCTTCGATGAGACGCGCGATGCGGCAAAGAGGCGCGAACGAAGGATTCAAATCCCCCAACCCCAAGCATGGTCGAATCTTCTTCCGACGACTCCCGCTGATCAAACTCAGGCGCGCGAAGAACAAGCGCGCATCGCGCGAGTTCGTTCTTTGCGCCGAAGCGGTCGCCCGGCGCGAAGGACAAGCCTGCATCGCTCGGATCTTTATTCAGGTTTCCATCTAAGGGACAAGTTGAGGAGGGCGAGCAAACGACGTTGCTGGATCTTTAGCCTTTTTGTTCTTCCTCTTCGGGCGGGCGCCCGCGACGCGCCATGTGCACTTTGGAGCGCAGCTCAAACGAGGCGCTGGCGCGCTCCAACATCTGGCGCATGCCTTGTTCAGTCCACGGCTTGGCGACGAAAAGGTTGACGACGCCTTCGCTGATCTCACGCGCGACATCGCCGATGACCACGCTTCCGGTCAACATCACGCGGTAGCTCAACGGGTATTTTTCGGCGACCCGGCGGAGAAACTCTGTGCCTTCGATCTCCGGCATGCGCTGATCGCTGATGACGATATCGGCGGGCGCTTCTTCGAGCGCGCGCCAAGCGTCCGTCGGATTCGAGGCCACGCGGATGTCGTACTCGTCGCAGAACATCTCTTGAAAGATGTTCAAGCATTCGACCTCATCGTCCAAATAAAGAACCGATCTTTTCGCCATCCTCTCGCCCTCTCGCCACGGCGGAGACCGCCCTTACTCCCTTTCAGAGGCAATCCGCGTTCCACCTTCAGATCGCCCCACTGCGGAGAGCGCCTCCCAGTCCTCAGCGCGATTGTTCACCGCTCGTTCAGCCGTTGTCGAAGGCTCGCTTCCATCCATGGCGCGATCGTTCTCCGTTTCGCTCGTGTCAGCCGAGCGTCAGGTGTCAATTTCACGTCAAGCATGCGCTTCCCAAGACCGGGCGCCATCGCTAGAATGCTGCACGCACGACGGAGCCTTTCCCATGACGGAATCGTTTGGCATCATCGGCCGTGAGTCGCTCGATGCGCCGCTCTCCGATGAAGAGCTGCGCGCCGCTCTCGAAGAGGCGCTGCAGACGGTGGCGGGCGAGCAACGCATCCTCGCCATCATCCCCGACAAAACGCGCGATGACAACACGGATTCGCTCTTCCCCATGACGGCTCGCATCCTGCATGAACGCGGCGTCCGGCGTTTCGACGCGCTCATCGCTCAAGGGACCCACGCGGCGATGAGCGAGGCGGAAAAACGGGCCAAAATCGGTGCTGATCGAGGCGTGCCCGGTCTGGGCGCGATCCACGATCACCGTTGGGACGACCGCGCGCGTCTAGCGCAGATCGGCAGCTTGAGCGGCGAACAGGTGGCCCGCCTCACGGGTGGGCTGCTGACCGACGAAGTCCCGCTTTCGGTCAACGCGCTGCTTGCGCCCGGTCTCTACGACGTGGTGCTCGTCTTCGGCGCGACCGTGCCGCACGAAGTGGCCGGATTCGCTGGCGGCGCGAAGTATTTTTTTCCGGGCGTTGCCGGTCCAGAACTGACGCACACGACGCACTGGCTCGGCGCACTAGCGACCATCGAGCGCGTCATCGGGCGCGTCGAAACGCCGACGCGCCACCTGATCGAAGCCGCCGCCGAACGGATCGCCCCGCGCGTTATCTCCATCAACTCGGTGGTCGTACGCGACGGCGGTGAACTTCGCACACACGCCCTTTTCGCTGGTGACATACGCCTCGCTTTTCGCCGCGCAGCCGAGATCAGCCGCCGGTTGCACATCAAGTACACCGGCAGGCGTTACCGCCGCGTGGTCGCGCTGCTCGATGAGCACTACGATGAGATGTGGGTGGGCGGCAAAGCGAGCTACAAACTCGGCGGCATCATCGAAGAGGGCGGCGAATTGATCATCTACGCGCCGCAACTTGCGCACCTGTCGCAAACACACGGCGCTTTGATCGAGCACTACGGTTACGCGCCGCTCGAACAGGTTAAACAATGGGTCGCGCAGTCGCCCGCACTGCGCGAGCATCTCTGCGTCGCCGCGCATCTCGCCCACGTCGCTTATGCCGGTCGTCGCGACGCGCAAGGGCGCATCGTGCCGCGTTACCGGATCACGCTCGCTTCGCAAATAGATCGACAAACCTGTGCGCGAGTGCGGCTAGGGTGGCTCGATCACCGCGCGTTTCGTCTGGAGGATTACGCTTCCGATCCCGATACGTTGGTGGTCGAGCGCGCCGGGCGCGACCTCTACTTGGTCGCCCCCGAGGAAGATCTTCTCAACGGCAATTAGTTCCGATTTTGAACTTTTGGTTTGCAAATCCCCGCTGATCTGCATATGATCTCGGTACTACGAAGACGAGGGAACGCGTGTCATGAAACTTTCGAGACGCCATTTCATCGCCGGGTTGAGCGCGAGCGCTTTGGCCTTTACAGCGCGCCACGCGTCGGCTGAACCGCTCTACCCGCCAACTGACCTATCAGTCTTTCGCCGACCGATTAAGCCTGCGCCGTCCGAAATACGTTTCGGCTATCACGCCATCACTTGGGGCGACGACAACATGCGCGCCATCCGCGAGATTTCCGAACTCGGCTTTCGCGGCATACAACTGCGGACCAACATCTTCAAGGATGTTGGCAAGGATCCGGCGCGCTTGCGCGATCTTCTGGCGCAATATAACCTGCAGTTCGTCGCGCTATCGAGCGGTGGCGTTCAAACGGCGAGCGCGACCGACGAAGAGGTTCGCAAACACGTCGACAATGCGCGCTTCGTGCGCGACGCTGGCGGGTTGTATCTGCAGGTGACCGATGAGGCGCGGCCAAAGGATAAGCCCACTGCGGAAGATTTCAAACGTTTAGGCCGTTTGCTGACCGAGATTGGCCGACGCACCGCCGATCTCGGCATTCCGCTCGGTTATCACAACCATATGCACAGCCTCGGCGAAGCGCCCGATGAGGTGGAGCGCATCCTCGAAAACGCCGATCCGCGCTACGTCAAATTCGAATTGGATGTAGCGCATTATCATCAGGGCGGCGGCGATCCGGCACAAGCCATCAAACGTTACCACGACCGGTTGCTCTTCTTTCATATCAAGGATGTGGAACAGACCGGTCCAGATGCGCGTCGCGCTTACCGTTTCGTCGAGCTTGGGCGCGGGCGCGTGAATCTGCCGGGCGTGTTTGCCGCCATGCGCGAAATCAATTTCCGCGGTTGGGCGATCATCGAGCTGGATGCCGTTCCCGACAAATCGCGCACGCCGCGCGCATCGGCGCTCATCAGCAAGCGCTACGTCGAAGAACGCCTTGGACTCAAGGTCTGAGCCAACAGTTCAGAATCGGAACAAAAGGGCGAGAGCGCTCGGTTCCTTATCCATTCGCGCTCCTAGCTCGTTCCGCAGACTGCAGAGGATCGCGAAGAGATGATTTTCAAGCTTTCCGTCTTCACCGACGAGATCACGCAAGACTTGGAGCGCGCTCTGCACATCGCCGCGCGCGAATTCGGCCTCGGCTACGTTGAACTGCGCACGGCATGGAGCAAAAACATCATGTCGTGGAACGAAAGCGAGATCGCGCAGGCGCGTCGGCTGCTCGAACGCTATCGTTTGCGCGTCTCCTCCATCGCCAGCCCGCTATTCAAAACTGACTGGCCTGGCGCGCCCGTTTCGAAATACAGTCAACGTGACAGATTCGGCGCCGACTTCACTTTTGAGCAACAGGACGAGGTATTGGAGCGCGGGCTGGAGCTAGCGCGCGCTTTTCGCACCGATCGGTTGCGCTGCTTCGATTTCTGGCGCATCGAAGATCAGCGCCCTTTTCGCGCGGCCATTGATGAAAAGCTACGCGAGGCAGCCCTGCGAGCAGGCCGACGCGGCGTGACGCTGGTGATGGAGAACGAATTCGCCTGCAACACGGCCACCGCCGCCGAAGCGGCGCGCACGTTGGCCGCTGTGCGCGTGCCGAGTTTCAAGTTGAATTGGGATCCGGGCAACGCCGCTTTTCGCGGCGAGACGCCCTATCCAGACGGCTACAATCTGCTGCCCAAAGATCGCATCGGTCACGTTCATTGCAAAGACGTGCGGCGCAAACCCGGTGGCGGTTACGAATGGGCCGCTATGGGGCGTGGCATCATTGATTTCGTCGGCCAGTTTCGCGCGCTCAAACGCGATGGCTACCGCGGCGCGGTGGTGCTCGAAACGCACTGGCGCGGCGCAGGCACGCCGGAGGAATCAACGCGCCAAAGCATGGCCGGAATGAAGGAGTTGCTGCGCAAAGCGGGCGCACTCTAGCGGCGCGATCAACGGGACTCGCGTCAGTTACGCTGGCGACTGAGAGTCGCGCGGGCCACGAAGCCCCTCAAGGACTGCGGCTAATGATATCGTCGGCGGTGCCCGTGCGTCCATCTTCGCCCGCCGAGCGCAATTCAAAGGCATCGCGCGTTCCACGATAGATGTATGGCCGATGCCACGGATCGAGCCGGATGACGCGCGCAAGGTAACGCGGGCTCAGATGATCAACGAGCACGGCGTGGTCATTGCTGATGACGTAGAAGCCGTTGTCGCGCCGAAAATCGCGCAACGCGCCTGCGAGCAATTCGAGTTCGGCGCGCGCGACCTTGCGCTTTTCTTCGTTGACCGCGCGTTCTAAAAGATCAATCCTTTCCCATTCTCCTCGTCCAACGCGCATTTCGGCCACGCGCCAACGCCCGCCCTCTTGGACAAACTGAAACGCAGTTCGGATCTCGGCTTCCACTACCGCCGCTCCTCCGAGCACGGAGATGGACCGCACCTTCACGTCATCCGTCTTGAGGTTGAAGAAAGCCACCTGCGCGATCAGCCGCCGCGCTTCGCCTTCGCTTAAACGCGGCGCAAGGCGCGCGACGATGATCCCGATGGTAAACAGACACAAAAGCGCGGCACAAAGAAAAGCCTTTTTGTTCACAAGCTTCCTCCGCGATGAAGACCATAGCGCGAAAGCAGTCCCGACATCAACCGAGAGGCCGGCCTTTACAGAAATCCCGCGCGAGCAGCCCGCTCCTTTAGGGGTGGATGAAGCGCCTGATGCGAACTTGAAAGCCCGACACAATGCAGACTTGAAAACCCGACACAATTAGGCATCCGCCCGATCGGAGGCGAACCGTGGGACACAAAGGCGGCGCGCGTGCCAGGTGGCCGCAACTGTTGGGGACGAGATCGCTCTCGAAGTCCCCACGGCTCGAGCGCCGTGGGGGGTATCAACTAGCGCTTGGCGCAACACCGAGATGTTGCGCCAACTCCAGCCCTTCCGCAAACGCTAAAGCGCGTTACGCTACAGCGAGCGCATGACAGGACATTGCGCGCCAACCCGCCTCGGAAAGGGGCACGAGGCGATCGCTTGAGCGCGTCACAGGATATTTTGCGCGCCAACCCTGATTCTTCCACAAACGTCTCGGGCCAAATCCGCTCCATCAGCTCGTC
>NZ_PSLQ01000015.1:0-53197 GCF_040289685.1 Pyrinomonas sp. | reverse complement strand
GGATGGAGCTTCTCGGCCTCGGCGAATCGTTGACTCTGCGTTCGACTGCGTAAGCTCTTTCTACTACCAACGTGCGCGCCTTATACCTCCAAGCAAAGCTCGCGGCGCGACAAGCGATGGTACATCGGGGCGCACGAAGCTGGCGTTTCAGAAGTGAATCAGGTCTTAGAGAAAGAAAACAGGCGGGCGCTCAAAAGCCCGCCTGTTGCATTGAATTCAGACAACGCTCAAGATTCTGCGGGCGGGATGACCAACTCCTGCCCGACTTGAATCTTGTCTGGATCCTTCAGCTTGTCGCGATTCGCATAGAAGATGCGCATGTATTCATCCGGGTCACCGTAGAACTGTTTGCTGATCTTCGACAGGGTATCACCCGGTTGCACCGTGTATGTCTGCATTTGGGCTTGCGGTGCCGCTTGTTCTTCCACAGTGATGTCGCAGATCAGATCTTGGTAGTTCGGGTCAATCAACTTGATCTGATCCCAGACCTTCTCCTTGGCCTCTTGCGAAGGCGCAACCCCCCGGATGAATAGTTTATCGTCCTGCAAGTGAAGGTTTTGCAAACGCACTCCGAGCTGATCCATAACGGTCAAAGCCGTGTGGTACTTGCTCTTCAATTGCTCGAACTTTTGCTGGGCATCAGGTTGCTGTTGCGCTGCAGTGCTAGCGCCGCGTCCGAACATGCGATCGAAAATTCCCATCTTTACCACTCTCCTTTCGTGTACAATTTTAGTCTTCCCCCTCGTCCTCTGTTGGCATACCAGAGCAACAACTGTGCCTAACCCCCGTAAGGTCGCGGCTGAAGGGTGGATACTTCAACGCCGGATGTGAATCGAACGGTCGCTCGTGACAACCCCCTTTCCTCTTCTCTTGCCGAGGGCGGCGGCGATATCGCGTTACAGAGTTCGCTGCCTGAAAACCAACGCAACACTCAACTCTCCCTGCCGCAAGCGCGCAGATCGCCTTTCCAAGTTATCCGAGCTGAGCACAAAGCTCTTTGGTTTGCCATTTGCTAGCGTAAAGCGTGGCTCTGAATTAGAGCACTAAAAGCGTACACCCACGGATGTTGCGACGTAGCGCTCCATAACAATCGAAGGGGCGCCCTCTTCAAGGGGCTTCCAAGGGGTTTGGCAAGAAGGGAACAAAACCAAAGGACGGAGGAGTTTGAAAAATGATTTTGGATATTCTCGGATGGATCATCTTCGGATTGATCGCTGGACTGATCGCCAAGGCGATCATGCCCGGTAAGGACCCAGGCGGAGCGATCGTCACGATCATACTCGGCATCGTCGGTGCCGTGATCGGCGGCTTCATAGGCCGCAATCTGCTGGGTCGACCGGACGTCAACGAATCGTTCTCGTTGACCGGCTTGCTGCTGGCCGTGCTCGGCGCGATCGTCGTGCTGGTCATCTACAGGCTTGCAACCGGACGCAGTCTGCGAGCCTAGGGCTTTCTCGAAGGCAAGCCGAGCCGAAGCAGGACGATAAACGAAGACGATCCTCGAGTGAAGGGACCAGCTAGGGCAGGAGGCTGCCTTAGCTGGTCCCTTCTGAAACTTCCACGGCTAATGAACCTTTTTCGCACAAAGGGAAGCTGTGCCGATCGCCTCTTTGTTGCTTCTTTCGCTCCTCTGTGAAAGGGTTTGTGTAGCTCGCTAGTTGCGCTCTTCCGGCAAACGTAGTAAAATTCAAGTTGCTGCTTGAGCAGCCTAATCTTTATCTTTAGTGTGTTGGAAATTTAGTCTCAACTTTCCCGAAAGAGACTATAAAATTTGCCGTGTTGAATCAGTCGGGGCGTGGCTCAGCCTGGTAGAGCATTCGCTTTGGGAGCGAAGGGTCGCAGGTTCAAATCCTGCCGCCCCGACCAACGAAGCAACTCTCTTCTCAACTCAATAGAAGCGAGAAAGATCACGCAGCACCAACCTTGTGGCAATTCTCTTCCTAACCCGATAGGCGAATACGCGAGGACCGCTCGTTGAAGCAAAGCCTTAAAAAGGCTGATTGGAGAGAAGAATCCGGTTAACTGTCGATACGTCTCCGCTCACGACGTGCCGGGGCTTTACGGCGCAATTTTGGTAAGCGACGATTCATCGAAAAGTCGTTCTATCGCGTTGGCAGGCAGCTTATGTCGGGTTGTCTTTCAACTTGTGCAAATCGCCAACCGAGTTTGCATCACTCCGCACAAAGACGATCGGTGAAGTTGCGGAACGCAACCATCGTTTGCCTCTGTCAGCTCGTTCCGCGCGAAGAGCGCTCGTGAGGGAACCGCTTCATCGTACAAGCGCCGTACCCGCTCCTTGTCGCCGAGCGCGCCCGCGACCCGTTGGTAGATAATAAGAAACTTGATGGACGGGCCTGTAACGTGGCGAGGCGCCCGCAGACAAGGAGCGGCGCTTTCAATCGCCGCTTGACCGACCGTTTCCTTGTTCTTGTTCTGCTGGGACGTAGGGCAGATCGTAGGCGCGCCGCCGCGGCCACGGATCGGTCGCCCGCCGTCGCGGACCAGAATTGGGGCCGCGACGATCCACCAAAACTCCCGGCGGGAGGTTCTTCCCGTGCACAGCCTCGGTCAAAATGCGCGTGATCTCTTGCGACAACGTCCGGTGTTCGGCGGCTGCACGTCGTCGCAAAGATTCTTTCAGTTCTACTGGAACGTAAGCTCCAATGAAGACTCCCTTGCGATTTGCCATTTTTATCTCCGGCTCTCTCCGATGAGGGTTGAATAACTTTGAAAGAGGGTCGCGCCGACGGGAACCGACCTGTAAGCCGAATTCTGTACCCTCGACTGCGAGGGTGGCGATCATTCCTCTAGCCCATCCGTCGCCGAATGGGTCAAGCGACCTACCCGGGAACGCGGAAAGCCGTTTTGGCTTTCGCTCGGACGGGCCGCCCTCAAGCGTTCCCCTATTTGGTCTTGCACCGCGAGGAGTTTGCCTAGCCGCACGTGTCACCACATGCGCTGGTGCGCTCTTACCGCACCGTTTCACCCATCACCCGCAACGGTGCGCAACCGCACCGTCCGCTGGCTGGTCTATTCTCTGTTGCACTTGTCGTCATCAACCCCTTGCGGGCTTGATGCCCTGCTGTTAGCAGGCTCGCTGCCCTGCGGTGTTCGGACTTTCCTCTCCTCCGCCATTACGGCGAAGCAGCGACCGCCCGTTCGGCTCCCGTTCAGCGCGACATCTCAATTATAAACAACTAGTGTTCAACAAGCAAATACACTTTTTACCGCGAGATGAGCGCAAAAAGTTTCGGCGCACTTGCGCTGACCTTGCGCACACGTTGCGCTGCAATGAGTTTATAGTCGCAATCGGGCCCCATTTTCATTTCCTTGATGCTCGATGCGATTGCATGCGCCCCAAAAGGGAGCGGACCGGGGTTTAGGGTCGGATCGAAAAGCTATTGGGTAAAGCGTTCAGGATGAGAAGGCGTGCTTGAGGAGTCAAAGAGCGATCTGGCGAAGCGTTTATTCCCTGACTTCCGTCCGGCGGACACGGTGGGGCGCCATTCCGGTCGAAAAGAGATTGGATGCAGCGTTTATTTTCCGACGGCAGCGCGTTCGGCAGCTACATGAGCGGATCAACAAGGGCCATCAGGTGAAGTATTTGTATCCGACGCGCAAACCGACGATGAGAGAATCAGGCAAGGTTCTAATCAGCAACCAAGACATCGTGCTATGTGAGAGGCCAAGAGCCAGTAGGTTGGGGACGCGATCGTACACCGACGCCCATATCAGCCCGCCGAGAAAGGTCGCGGCCATCAGCCCAAGATTCGGCGCATGGAGCAGCGCGAAAATGAGCGCTACGCTCAAATAGGCTTTCGGCCCACGCCCGAGGAGGATACGCAAACGGCGGTGAATGAATCCTTGCAAGGCGTACTGCTGCAACAACCCCCAAGCGAACCCCCACAGAAGAATCCACCACGCTGAGCGAACCCGTTCTGGCTCGCCCAATCCCGCCTTTCGTGCGACCCATCCGACGAGCAACAGAAGCAACGCGCCCAAAACCATCGGGCCGATGAGAAGGCACGTCGCGGGCAAGAAGTTATCCACGCGCCAACCTATTTCGCGCGCCGTCTCGCCGTGCAGACGGTGCGAATAGAGCATGAAAGCGACGGCCAGCAATCCAGGCACAACGCTGCCAAGCCGGTTGCTTCCAGATAGCGGGACGACAACCCAAGAGGTGATCAACACCGAAGCGACAACCGAAATTATCTCCCAAAAGGCGACGATCTTCTCATCGCGTTGCGCGAGCTGCTCCGATCCCATCCGTCATCTCCCGACGCTCTCTCTCATCTCGCGTCTCGGTTCGCGGCAGCCTCTTTCGGGGCGGCGATTCCTCTGCGTTCGACGCGAAACGCCAAAGGTTTCCCCAGAAGCTGCAACGTGCGGCGCGCGTCGTCTTCGCTTCGGTGCATGACGTACACGCGCGCTTCGTGCAAGCCCGCATCAAGCGGAGGCGTCTTGAACTCAAATCCGCTCGCCGCATCTTTCGCCCGCCCGGCGGCGACCACATCGGGGCGCGGGAGATCGGCCACGCTGTGCGCGATGAAACGCCCGTCGATGTATAGCTGCACTTCCACGCGACGCGCGGGCACAGCGGCATTGACGACCCATCCGGCGACGCGCGCGGCGTTGGCCTCATCAACGTTGCCGCGAAAACGCGGCTCGAAAAGTTGGAAGCTGGAGCTGGCCACCAACGCGATGATGAAGATGATGTCCAAAAAGGCTTTGGCGATCAAGGCGTGGACCAATCTCGCCACCCTGATGCGGCGCTGTTCGATGACGAGCATGGAAGAGTTTCCGTCTGGCAGCGACGCCCCACAAACCGAGCTGGGTTACTGGCAAGCCGAATCCGATTAGCGCAGCTCTGTAATCGTCACCACCGTCGACGACCGACTTCGATGCGATCACCGGGCCGCAATTCCGGGTCCGGCTCGACGCCATCCATGATAGCGAGCAGATTGTACTGCGTCCACGTCAGGCGACCATCCTCCTTTTGCCGCGAGACTTTGACCCAAATGGCGGATGAACTGCGCGCTCCACCAGCCGCGAGTATCGCTTGTGTCAAACGCATTCCCGGATGGAAGTCTATTTGACCGGGCATGTTGACGTCGCCGCCGACGTAGAGGAAAGCGGGCGGCCGCGGCGCGACGTTGACCACATCGCCGGGAAAGACGAGCATGGTCGTCGCCGCCGGATCGGCAAGATCAATGATGGTGGTCTTCCCAGTTCTGTTCGAGATGATGGTCGCTAGGCCGGCTTCGGCGCGCGGCTGGGCCTCGGCCAGCACGACGTAGAGCGGCACGGCTTCGCGCCGCAAAACCTTTGCTCCGGGTTCATTGACCAAGCCGGTGACGATCACCGTGTGACTCATGTGGGCGCGCACCGTCACAGTGACGAGCGGCTGCTCGTAAACGGCACGCTTCCGCAATTCGCCAGCGATCTTGGCGGCGATCTCTTCCGTGGTCAAACCAGCGACGATCATCGGCGGGCCAGCTAAGGGGAAGTCCAAGTAGCCGCCGTCGAGCACGGTGTAGAGCGTTGATTCGCTGTTGCGTGGCGGAGCGTTGAGCACGCGTACATCGAGCACATCGCCGACGCCGACGCGATAGATTTTGGTGAGCGCGGTCAAATCTTCAACCGGCCGAGCCTCTTTGGGCGTGGAAGAAGCAGCGTTGGCCCCCTCTTTGACGAAAGAGGCGTTGGCGCCTCCGCTTCCTGCGCGCGTTTCGTCTCCTGCTCCTGCTAGCGGAGCGATGCCTGTTTCTTCCGGTCTTCGTCGCCGTTCCTGCTCACGCAAGTACTCGCTGCGCGAAAGCCATTTCCCACGCACGAAGACCCTCTCTTCCTGCGCAGCGGACTGATTGGCGGTTGCGCCGTTGCCTGTTTGCAGCGCGCCGAGCGCCGAAGCGCTGAAGATGACGATGATGGCGGCGATGGGGAACGCTCCCGAATTCATCTTACCCTCCCTCAACTTTCCGGCCCCAACCTATCTCACTCAACACAACGCGCCAGGATTCTATCGGGGAGAGTGACGGCATGAACACAGGTGAGGCCGACGCTCCATCTTCACGGCGCCGTCATCTTTTGCGCGTTTACGCCTACCGTTTACGCCCAATTCTACTGCGCGTTTTTCGGCGGAGGCAAGGCGTCTGGTGGGAAAAGATGCGGCCATTCAGTCGACAGGCGCACGCGCACCAACTCTTCGACTTCATCGGCAGTAGCACAACCGATGCTTTCGAGCGCGATGGCGCGCGCACGGCGCGCTTCGATCTGCCGCAACACGCGGCGCACGCGCGGGATCGACGAGGCCGTCATGCTCAGGTCGCGCGCTCCCAAGCCGACGAGAATAAGCGCATAAGCGGGCGTGGCGGCCATTTCGCCACAAACCACTGCCGGAATCGGTGCGGCACGCGCCGCCTCCAGCGTTCGATAGATGCTGCGCAGCACGGCCGGATGCAGCGACCGAAACCACTCGGCGACTTCGTCGTTGCTGCGATCCACGGCCAACAGATACTGGACCAGATCGTTGGTCCCGAGACTGAAGAAATCGACTTCGGCGGCGAGCTTTTCGGCCATCATCACAGCTGAAGGGACTTCGATCATCGCGCCCAAACGGACCTCGCCCGCCGTTTGACCTTGGCGCAAGAGCCGTTGTCGTTCCTCTTCCAGCACGGCGCGCGTGCGGCGCGCTTCGGCAATATCCGAAACCATCGGTAAGACGATGTCGAGATGGCCGTGCGCCGCTGCGCGTAACACGGCGCGCAGCTGCGTCCGGAGGATATCTTCGTGCCGCAAACAGAACCGAATGGCGCGCAAGCCGAGCGCCGGATTCCGCTCTGGGGCGTGAGCGGAGAGCTTCTCGCCGCCGAGATCGAAGAGCCGGACCATAGCGCCATAGGCTCCGGCCAGTTGCGCGATCTCAACGTAGGTCTGGTATTGCTCTTCTTCGGTAGGCGCCCCATCGTGCCGTGACCACAAGAACTCGGAACGGTAGAGTCCGACGCCCTGCGCGCCGTACCGACGCACGCCTTGATACTCTGCTGGCAGTTCCAGATTGGCGCGCAAGGTAATCTCCACGCCGTCGAGCGTAAACAACGGATCTGGAGAAAGGTCCGAGACGCAAATCTCTTGCGCGGGAGTCGGCGCTTGTCGGTAAAACTGCAGCGTTTCGCTCGATGGGTGAAGGATGACTTCGTGCTGCGTCGCATCGACGATGATAGCGTCGCCTGTGCGCGCGCGGCGATACAGGTTGCGGACGCCCACCACCGCCGGGATGCCGAGACCGCGCGCGATGATGGCCGTGTGCGAAGTCCAACCGCCGATGTCCGAAACGATGGCGCGCACGTGTGCGAAATCGAGTTCCGCCGCCGCCGAAGGCAACAGCTCTTCGGCGACGATGATCGCGTCTTCGGTCAGCCTACGCGCATGCGCGCCCGCTCCGCTCAGCGCGACCAACAAACGCCGGACCACGTCTTCAATGTCCGATCCGCGCTCGCGCAAGTATTCGTCTTTGATCTCGGCGTAGACGGCGAGCAAGCGATCGCCGACCACTTTGACGGCCCATTCGGCATTGACGCGCTCGCGCTCAATGTGCGCCTCGACCTCTTCGAGCAACTTGCTGTCTTCGAGCATCAACAGATGCGCGTCGAAGATGTAGGCGTGTTCGGCACCCAGCTCGCGCTCGGCGCGTTCTTTAATGGCGAGCAGTTGCCGCCTCGCTAATCGCACGGCGGCGCGAAAACGTCGGACCTCCTTTTCGATGTCGGCTTCGTCGAGCACGGCGCGGTAAACGTACCGTCCGCTGCCATGAATACGCAGCACGCGCCCGACGGCGATCCCGGGCGATACGCCCAAGCCGCGCCATCGTCGCTCCCCTCTGTCGCGTGCGTTCACCGTCTCATGCTTTTCCGCCATGGCCTGCCCTTCGATTGCTTGCGCGCTCGCTGACATCCAACACGCCGCTGATCGCGACGGCGTTCGTGCTCACCCTTCAACCGCTTCTTCCCCGAATCCGCTCTCAAAAAGCGCCGTGAGCGCCTCGATGGCGTTGGCTTCGTCTTCGCCGCTCGCCGTCACGCGCAGTTGCGTCCCGCGACAAGCCGCCAACATGAGCACGCTCAAGATGGATTTAGCATCGGCCACAGCGCTGCCATCAGTTCTTTCCAACCGCACCGCGCTCTGAAAGCGGCTGGCCGTGCGCACAAGCTGTGCTGCGGCGCGCGCATGTAGTCCCAAGCGATTCTTGACGACCACGAGCCTTTCCGCCATCAGCCGATCGCTCCTCGTCACTTCTTGGGACCTGGCGTCAGCAATTCCCCGGCCAGATAGATGCCTTCGCGCCCTTGATCGCGCACGCGATGGGCAACCTCCGTGAGGGTTTCATCCCCGGCTTGACTCGCTAGTTTGATGACCATCGGCAGATTGACGCCCGTGACGACCTCCACCGTCCCTTCGGCGAGAAACATCGACGCGATGTTGGTCGGCGTCCCGCCGAACATATCCGTCAAGATCAAGACGCCGCGCCCTTCGGAGACCCGCGCGATGGCCCGTTCGACTTCGTCGCGCGCCGCGTCAACATCGTCGTGCCACCCGATCGACACGGCGGTGATGTGCGCAATCGGCCCGACGATCATCTCGGCTGCCGCCAACAGCTCCGTCGCCAGTTGCCCGTGCGTGACGATCACGCCGCCGACGCGCCCAGTTTTCGTTTCGCTCTGCATCGTCTTCCGCTCTCTTTAGTTTCGCTTCACTTGCGCTTCGCCAGCTCACGCGGTCGTTTGCGGAACGGTTTCAGCGCCCCGTTTGCTCCTCTTGCGCGGCGTCTTGCGCACATCGCGATGCACCGCTGTCGCATCGAAACCGGCGCGTCGCAACCGACGCGCCAGCGACTCGGCCACCATTACAGACCGGTGCCTGCCGCCCGTGCAACCGATGCCGACCGTCACGTAGGATTTGCCTTCGCGCCGGTAGAGCGGCAACAAGTATTCAAGCAGATCGCCGAGTCGCTGCAGCGTCTCTTTGACCTCGTCGCTCGCCATCAGATATTCAACCACACGTCGGTCGCGCCCCGAAAGATCGCGCAGCTCCGGAACGAAATGTGGATTCGGCAGGTGGCGCACGTCAAAGAGCAGGTCCACATCGCGCGGCCCGCCGAATTTATGACCGAAACTAAGCACTTGAACGCGCATCGGCACGCCTTGCGCATCGGGGCTGAAACGCTCGACCAAAAAGCGGCGCAAGGTGTGCACCGTGTGTTCCGATGTGTCCACGACCAAGTCGGCATGTGCGCGGATGTCAGCCATGGCCGTGCGCTCTTTTTCGATGGCAGCGGCTAGCCCCTCGCCCTCGTCGGCTGGATGCGGGCGGCGCGTCTCGCTGAAGCGACGCTGCAAGACTTCATCCGAAGCTTCGAGGAAAAGGACGAAGACGCCCAATCCCTCTTGGCGCAAGCGCTCGAGCTGCGCGTTGAATTCGTGCAGGAACTCGCGCTCGCGAATGTTGATGACGATGGCGGCGCGTTCGATCTTCGGACGTTCGTCGTCGTTCTCTTTAACCAAACGCGCAAAGGTTGGCAACAGGGTCAGCGGCAAGTTATCGACGCAAAAGTAACCGAGATCCTCAAACGCGTTGGTCGCCGATGACATCCCCGATCCGCTCAGCCCTGTGATGATGACGATCTGCGGCGCGCCCAGCGTTTCACTCTTTTTCTTGCTCATCGGCGCTGTTCGTGTTGGGAGCCAGCTCTTTTTCAGCCGCGCGCACCAATCGCTCGTGGCGCGCGATGAACTGCTGCGCAGCATTGTAACCCCGCTTGCGCAAAAGGTGAATGCGCACCGCCGTCTCGATCAAAGTCGAGAGCGTTCGTCCGGAACTGACCGGCAGCAGCACCTGCGGCACGCGCACGCCGAGGATTTCGGTCGCGCCCGCATCGAGTCCCAGTCGATCCACATCGCTCGCTTCGTTCCAACGCTCCAGACGTATGACGAGGTCGATCTCCTTCGGTCCGCTGATGGCCGACACGCCGAAGAGATCGCGAATGTTGATGATCCCAAGCCCGCGGATCTCCATGTGTTCGCGCAGCAGCTCGGGCGCGCACCCGAGCAGCCGTTCCGGTCCGGTGCGGCGGACTTCGACCAGATCGTCTGACACGAGTCGGTGGCCGCGCGCAATCAGATCGAGCGCGCATTCGGACTTGCCGATGCCCGATGGCCCCTCAAGGAGCACGCCCGAACCGTAGATGTCGAGCAGAACGCCGTGGCGCAGCTCGCGCGGCGCGAGCGCCGCTTGCAAGAAATCGGTGACGACTTGAATGGCAATGGAACTGACGAGCGGCGTTTGCAACAGCGGGAGCGCGGCCTGTTCGGCGGCGAGCACCAGTTCTGCAGGCGGCTCCAGCTCTTTGGTCACGAGCACGCAAGAGATCCGGTCCAGTTCGAGGCGCGCGATGCGCTCGCGTCGCTGGTCCGGCGCAAGCTGCCCCAAAAACCAGACCTCGCTCTGCCCGACGATCTGCACGCGCCCAGGCCGAATGTAATGCGTAAAGCCCGCGAGCGCCAGCCCGAGCTTTTGAATGCGCGCCGTCGTGATGCACCGTTGGTCCAAACCGTGCGCGCCGGCAAGCAGACGCAGCGCGAGTTCCGCTGGAGCGTGATCGAGGAACTCCCGAACCGTAATCTCCGGATGCGCGCTCGCTTCGTCCATCTTGCTGTCGGTTACGGTTCGATCAAACCGAAATGGCCATCTTTGCGTTTGTAGAGGACGCCGATGCGGTCCGTCTCCGCGTCGCGAAAGACGATGAACTGATCGCTGTTCTCGGCCAAGCGAAGCGCCGCCTCTTCCGGCGTCATCGGTTTGACTTCGTATTTCTGCGCCAAGATGATTCGCGGCGCTTCAGCGCGAGTCTCCATTGCCGGCTCCGCCTCTTCCGCGGCGGCCCGCTCTTTGCGCGAATTCTGTTTGCCATCGATGATCTTCTTCTTCAGCTTCAGCGCCTGTTTCTCGAGCTTCTCGATGGCGCGCGTCAAAGCTTGGTACATATCCTTGTCCGTGACGCGCGCCGTCAACGTGTGGTCACGCCAGTGGAGGACGACTTCGCCGATATGGCGGCTCCTTTCAACATCGATGATGACGTGAGCACTGGTCGATGGGTCGTTGAAGACGTGCTCGATCTTTTTGAAATTGTTTTCGACATGAGAGCGAATTGCCGGTGTCACTTCGACGTGTCTTCCAGTGAATTCGATCTTCATCTTCCTCCTCCCGCCAGCGAAAAGAAGAGGCGTAAGAACCGCTCGCCATCACTGGCTCATCAGTTTTGAAATCGGGCTGTCACACGATCACGCGACGCTCGCGCGATCCCGGAATGTTCATTTGATCGCGGTATTTGGCGACGGTGCGGCGCGAGAGTTTGATCCCTTCTTTGGCGAGGATCTTGACCACTTGGTCGTCGGTGATCGGGTTGCGCGGGTCCTCTTCCTCGATCAGTTTTTTGATCTTCAGTTTGATGATGCGCGTTGAAACCTCTTCGCCGTCTTCATTGAGCATGCCTTCGGTGAAGAAGCGCCTCAGTTCGATCACGCCCTGCGGCGTATGCGCGTACTTGCGATTGACGACGCGCGACACGGTCGATAGATGCATCCCGGTCTCCTCGGCGACATCCTTCAACATCATCGGCTTCAAATACTCGACCCCCTTGTCCAAAAACTCGCGTTGACGGCGCACGATGCACTCCACTACGCGGTAGATCGTCTGCCGACGATGTTCGATGTTGCGCAGCAACTCGATGGCCGAGCGCGTCTTCTCTTTGATGAAATCTTTGGTCTCTTTGCTCGTGTCGGGACGTTCGAGCAACTGCTGGTAGGTCTGACTGATCCGCAACCGAGGGCCGCCATCATCAGCGAAAGAGATTTCGTATTCGCCATCGTCCCGTTTCTCAATGAATATCTCGGGCACGATGAGCACGGGTTCATCCGAAGAGTAACGCCGCCCCGGGAAGGGATCGAGCTGGCGGATCGCCTCGAGTTCCGCTGCCAGCTCTTCGAGCGGAAGACTGAGTTGACGCGCCAGCGCTGGCAAACGATGCGGCTGCAATTCGGCTAAACCGTGTTCGCGAATGAGCTGCGCAGCTAAGCGGTCGCCCTCGCCACGGGCCTCAAGTTGGGCCAGCAGACACTCGCCCGCATCGCGTGCGCCGCAGCCGACCGGATCGAGTTGCATGACGCGCCGACGTGCGCGTTCAACCTCTTCAACGCTCCAGTCGCCGAGCGCAGCGATCTCTTCGTTGGTCGCCGTCAGCCTTCCGTCACCATCGAGGTTACCGATGATGCATTCGGCGATGGGGATCAGTTCGTCTTCGACGCTTTCGACGTGAAGCTGCCAGATCAGATGTTCGGTCAACGTCGGCGGGCGCGAGAGGAACTGCTCAAACGTCGGCTCGTCTTCGCGGTGTTCGTACTCTTGAGTTTTATATCCCGGATCGAGGTACTCTTGAAACTCGCGACCGAAATCGACCTCTTCAAAAGGATCGGGCGACGGCTCGCCAACGGATTCTTCCTCTTCTACATCCGTCTCCGTGGCGCGCTCTCCGCTCGTGACTTCTTCAATGGGCGCTGCAGAGAACTCCACCGCCTCGTTCGCTTCCTTGTCGGCGGCTGTCCCGTTGCTCGTCAGCCCGTTCTCCGAAGCGAGATCGAGATTGCCGCAAGCTTGATAGTCGAGCACTTGCTCCGCGATCTCGCGCACCTCTTCTTGCGCTGGCACCTCTTCGAGCACAGGGTTTTCGAGCAACTGCTGCTGGATGAGTTCATTAAGCTCCAGCGCCGTCATTTGCAGCATCTCGATACGCTGACGCAACTGCGGCGTCAAGACCAGACGCTGCGAGAGATTGGTTGTGAGCTTAACCGACATACCTTAACTCATCCTCGTTGATCTCGATGGGCTTTGGCGCCAAAGATCGGTGCGTTACGAGCGATGATTATAACTCATCTTTTGCGAAAGCGTGCACCACAAGGCAAGACAATTCTCATCGCTACACTTGAACTCGACGCTCTTTTGCTTTATAGAAATTAAACTCGCGCGTCGCTTTCACAAGCGAAACTTTTCCCCAAGGTAAAGACGCCTCACTTCTTCATCTTCGGCCAACGCCAACGGCGCGCCCGAACGAAAGATGCGCCCTTCGGCCATGATGTAAGCGCGATCGGTGACGCCCAAGGTCTCGCGCACGTTGTGGTCAGTGATCAAGATTCCGATGCCGCGCGCGCGCAGATAGAGGATCATCCGTTGAATATCATCCACCGCTTTCGGATCGATTCCGGCGAATGGTTCATCGAGCAAGATGAACTGCGGTTCCGTTGCCAGAGCCCGTGCGATCTCGGTTCTTCTTCGCTCGCCGCCCGACAGCGCATCACCGCGCGTGTTGCGCACGTGCGTCAAGCCGAACTCTTCGAGTAACTCTTCTAACCGCGCGAAGCGTTCGCGTCGTCGCAACTTCATCGTCTCGAGCACAGCGAGGATGTTTTCGGCGACGGTCATCCGCCGGAAAACGGACGGCTCTTGGGGCAAGTAGCCGAGTCCGAGTCGCGCCCGCAGGTACATCGGGAGTCTGGTGATGTCACGTTCGGCCAACAGCACGCGCCCTTTGTCGGGCCGCTCCAAACCGACGATCATGTAAAAGGTCGTCGTCTTGCCCGCGCCGTTTGCACCGAGCAGGCCGACCACTTCGCCCCGTTCGACGTGCAAACTCACGCCATCGACCACGCGCCGCCGCCCGTAAGACTTTTCCAAATCTTGAGCGACGAGCGCGGAGGGTGAAGGAGCGTTTGCGGCGTGCCTCTCTTCCGGCAACGCGACTTGTTCAACGACCTCTCTCATCCTTGCGATGACCTCAAGTTCACGCGATCAGATGAAGTCCGGTCCAGCAAAGACATCCCTCGCTCAGTTTTGGCGTCGGACGCGATGCGTCGAGCGAACGCGCCCCGAAGCAGATGGGCCATCGCCCCCTTCGGCGACGACGCGCCTTTCACGCAGGTAGACCGTCAAGCGTCGGCCCTCTGTGCTTCCCTGCTCGACGTCCTCGACGCGCGCCGGCGATCCGGTCAAAACGATCATCTCGTTGGAAGCCGTGTACTGCGCCCACTCGCCGACGCCGCGTCGGCCTGGCTGCGTGACAACAACGTTGCGTTGCGCGATGGTCCGCTCGACCTCGTTCGCCCCCTTGTCGAGATAGACCTCCGCCGTCTCGCTCGTGATGCGATCGGTGCCCTGACGGACATCGACGTCGCCTTCGTAGCGGATCAAGCGTTCAGCCTCGGAATAGGCCATGCGATCGGCGAGCGCAAAGACCGGAACGATCTCGCCGCCTTTACGTCGCAGTTGATAAAAGGCGCTCTGCACCTTGCCTTCGGCTTCCATGCGTCGCTCTTCGCGCCTCAGAACCAATCGCTCGGCGCGCACGAAGTTGTCGTCCTGCCACATGCGCGCGCTGCCCGTGAAGATAGCCAGTCCCGTGCGATGATGAAACTCCGCAGCCGCCGCGGTCACAAAGACCGGACTTTTTGTTTTGGCAAACGGCGCGGCGCCGCCCGTCTGTTCTTGACTGTAGTAGGTTGCAGCGACGCGACCGCGCGCAAACGAGATTTCACGTCGCACGTCTGAGTCGATCTCTTGTGCTTTGAGACGCGCGCGGTCATCCCAAACGGTCGGTTCGCCGCCACGCAGTCGCACCATCCCTTCCGTCGCCGAGTAAGCGACGTTGTCCGCTTGTCCAGCGCGCGCGGCTTCGTTGAAACGCGCGTCGCCGCGCGCTTCCACCGTTTCGACGTCTTGCGTTGCGCGCGCGAAAAGTGCGACGACCATCTGGGCTGTGAGGACGCGCTCGGAGCCTTCGCCCGAAACGGGCGAGAAGACGGCGCGCGCGCCGCCTGTCGCGGTGAACTGACGGGCGAGGTTGCCGTTTTCGTAAAAGTCAGCGTCGAAGCGGGGTGCAAAGAGCCTCTTGCGTTCGGCCTGCGGCGTTGGGCGGACCGGTTCGACCACCAGCTCGGCGTTGCCCGTCGCTTCGGCTCGTTCGAGATCGCGCCCCGTCGCTCGCCAGAAGAGGCGCACGACGTCCGCCGTCAAGCGTTTGTTCGCAGCGCGTGGGTCGCCGGCTTGCGAACGCGGGGCCGCAAGCGTGATGACGGGTCGCCCGCCGATCCTCATCTCGCGCAAGAGGCTGCGGCCATCCTCGATGGCGAAAGCAAGTTGCGCTTCGTTCGCTTGAACGGTGGTCTCGGCGTCGGCATCGAGCGTGCGCGCGCGCACGTTCTGCGCCGCAGTTGCTCTTTCCAATCTCTGATCGGCGTCAAAGAAGAGATCGATCTCTGCGGCGAGCACTTCGGCAGCGCGCCCTTCGGTCAAACTACGCAAAGACGCGTTGGCGCGCGCCTCGATGCGTTGCACCTTTCGGTCCGACGCCAATCGTGCGGTGAGGGTCTCGGCGCTCAGCGCCTCACGCCCGTGTTCGGCAGTAGCCCCGCCGGAAAAGGCCAGAACCGAGCTAGCTTGATCAAAGTTGGCCTGAGCGGCGCGTAATACCACAGGTTGGCCGCGCGCGCCACCTTGCGGTTCGACCGTGATCTCGACGCCATTGCGCAGTTCAAGCCGCCGGTTCTTGGCCTCAACGGTCGCGCCTCCGGCTTTGCCGCGCACGTTCTCGCGTGCGAAAGCGACCGCTACAGGCACTTCGACCCTCTCTTCCTGTTGGTGATAGATGACCTCCTCGGTTTCGACGCGAAGATGGTCGCGCGTTTCGATGCGAACTTCGCCAGCGAAATTGATGAGCGCGCTTTGTTGATCGTAGCGCGCGCGGCGCGCCGAAATCTTGTCGGGATTGTCGTTGCCTTCAGGATAGTATTCGAGATAGACATCCTCGAGTTCGTGATGCCCGTCCGCATAGGTCACGTCGCGCGCGGCGCGCAGTAACAAGCGCAGACGATCCCCCTCGGTCACGCGCCGTTCGTACCCCTCGACCACTCCGACCACCTCTTTCGCGAGCGTCGGTTTACCGGAGAGCATGCGGAAGGGCGTCTGTTCGCGCAGACGGTAGTACGAAACGATCACCACGGCGATGCTGGCGACGAGAACGAAGGCGGCGATGACGCGTAACAACCAAGGAATGCGCGCGCGCAGATCGACGAACCGCGCGCGCCGTGCGCTTAGCCTTGGCGCTTCAGCACCGCTTTGCGTCGCCTCTTCGCGCCGCGCAGTTGTCGGCTCCGCATCGATCATCTTTGCTGCGCCATCCCTTCAACGTTTCTCATTCGCCCATCGCGCGACAATCTTCGACGACAAGCCGCAATTCCTCAAGCCCCTGCCAAAGATTCAACTCCACTGAATAGACCAATTCGATGATCTCGCCAGCTCGCGGAGTTCGCCGCCCTGAGAGAGCGGCCCGCCACCACAGGGCGGTGCATCTCGCACCATCAGCATCGCGCACGCAGAACTTTAGATGCTCGTTTCCGAAGGCGCGCGGTTCGCCATCGACTTCAAGCCCGCGCGTCAAGAAGATGGGGCGGCGCCACCCTGTGCCGAAGGGTTCGAGCGTTTCGAGCTTGCGCGCCAGATCAAACGTCACTGCGCCGAGCGGCAGTTCCATGTCGATGCGCAGCGCGGGCGTCAGATCTTCCGGGCGCAGCAGCGAGGCCGCGTGTTCGTTCAAACGCCGACGTAGCTCTGCGATCGATTCGCGCCTGATCTGCAACCCGGCGGCATGACGGTGGCCGCCGAATCTTTCAAGCAACTCGGCACACGCCGAAAGTCCTTCGTGCAGGTGGTACTCTTCGATGCTTCGCGCCGATCCGTGCCCGATCTCGCCTTCCAGTGAGATGACGATCGCTGGCCTTCCGGTTAGTTCGACCAGCTTGGAAGCCACCAGACCGATGACGCCGCGGTGCCAACCCTCGCGCGCGACGACGACAACGTGCGAGCCGTGCAGAGAACCTTCCACCTCGGCCAACGCTTCTTTGAGCAGCTCAGTTTGCAGACGCTGCCTTTCGCGGTTGCGCTCGTCGAGCACGGCGGCCAGCTTGCGCGCTTGAGAGTCGTCTTCGGATTCGAACAACTGGACCACCATGCGCGCCGCATCCATTCTCCCAGCAGCGTTGATGCGCGGCCCGATGCGAAAACCTATATCGTAAGCCTTGATACCGCGCCCCGCGTAACATCCGGCAACCTCCATGAGCGCGCGCAAGCCGCGATTCTTCGCCATGGGCAGATCGCGCAATCCGAGCGCGACGATGGCGCGGTTCTCTCCAACCAAAGGCGCAACGTCCGCCACGGTCCCGATCGCCACTAACTTGAGAAAACCGCGTATCATCTCTTCCGAGGCGCGCCCGTTGGCGCGCAACAACGCGTGCGCGAGCTTGAAGGCAACGCCGACGCCCGTCAAATTCTTGTCCGGGTAGGGACACCCCGGCTGATTCGGATTGAGCACGGCGACGGCTGGCGGCACGCCCCGTCCTAGATCCGGCAAATGGTGATCGGTGACGATCGCCTCCATGCCTTGCGCGCTGGCCCAGCTCAAAGGTTCATGCGAACTGATCCCGCAATCAACGCTCAGAAGCAGCTTATACCCTTCGGCGCAGGCTCGCTCCAGCGCCTCGCGATTGATGCCATACCCTTCGCTGAGGCGATGCGGTATGTAGTAATGGGTTTGCGCGCCGAGCATCTGGAACGTGCGCCTTAGAAGGGCTGTGCCGGTCGTCCCATCAACATCGTAATCGCCGTAGATCAGGATGCGTTCGCCGCGCGCGATGGCGCTCATCAGGCGGGCGACAGCTCGGTCCATGCCGAGCATCAATTGCGGATCGTGAAGTTGGTCCAACGACGGATGCAACACTCGATGGGCCTCTTCCGGATCGGAGACGCCGCGCAGCACGAGGAGCGCGGCGATGACGGGATCGCAGTCGAGCGCCGCCGCCAAACGCTCGGCAGCGGCCAAATCGTACCGACGAATGATCCAACGCTTTTCGGTCATGAATCGCACCCGTTCATGCGAGGCAATCCTTTGCGCTCGCACAAAGCAAGGGCTAGTTTAGCCCATCCTCTTCGGCGCTGTCAGGGCGTGCCGAGCGGATCGATGACGCCCGCCGTAAGAAGCGCCAACAGAAGGATGCCGAGCGCGAGGCGATAACCGATGAAGAGCCGCGTCGAATGCGTGCGCAAGTAACGCAAGAGGAACCAGATCGAAGCGTAGCCGACGAGACCCGAAACGACCGTCGCCACGGCGAGCGCGAAGAAACTGTGGGGCGGCAGTTTGGCGAGCGCTTCGCGTAGTTCGAGCAGACCGCTGGCGAAAATGGCCGGGATCGAGAGCAAAAAGGAGAAACGCGCTGCCGCTTCACGCGTCAATCCGGCAAACAGCCCGCCCATGATGGTCGAGCCGGATCGACTCGCGCCCGGAATCAACGCCAACACTTGCGCGCAACCGACGATGAGCGCGTCGCGCCAGCCGAGATCATTCATGGTTCGGCGGCGCGTGCCGACTCTCTCGGCCACGAGCAAGAGGATGGCGATGACGATCAGCATCGTCGCGATGATCCACAGGTTTTTCGTCAACGTCCCTTCGATCTCCTTCTTGAAGAGCAAACCGATGATGCTGATCGGCAACGTTCCCATGATGATGTACCAACCAAGGAGCGTCTCCTTCGAAAGGCCGCCGACGAATGGGCCGTTGGCCGCTTCACGCGCGCGCCGATTGGCGAGCAAACGCCAATGATCGCGCACAAAACTGAGCGAGATATTCCAGATGTCACGCGCGAAATAGACGATGACGGCGGCCAGTGTGCCGAGTTGGACGACCGCTATGGTCGCTGTCGTCTGTTGCGCCCGCAAGTTCTGCTCAACTCCGGCGTAAAGGTTAGTCAATCGCGCGGCAAATACGAGGTGAGCCGTCGAGCTAACAGGGATGAACTCCGTCAAGCCTTGAACGATGCCGAGGATGATCGCTTGGAGAATGGTCATCAAAAGATCACGCTTTCATCTTGAGATCGGTGAAACTTGAGGCAGCGGCCAAACTTTAAAGCCAAGCCGAAAGCGAATGCAAATCCTCGAAGTCATCAAGAGGAGCGGAATCGCTCCGGACGCGCGCGTGGAAAGATTCCAAGACCGCAAAGAGGTTTGCGCGCGCGTCGCACGCAAAGCGATCGAGGCGCTCCCTCGCGCTTTTCCCGTCCGAAGCGAGTTCAGCGTCTGAGGGTCGCGCGCTCCATCAGCCGATCGTAGAGCGCATCGGGCAATAGACGGAGCAAGCGCACGATGGTCGCCAACTGCCATGGGAAAGCGTAAGAACGCCGTTCGCGTTCGATGGCGCGCATGATGCGGCTCGTCGCATCGGGGAGTTCGAGCAGGTAAGGCATCGGGCCGCGACGCGGTTCAGTCATCGGCGTGCGGATGAATCCCGGATGAATGATCGTCACCTTGACGCCTGAACTTCTCAGATCGAGACGCAAACTTTCAAAAAAGGTTGAAAGGCCGGCTTTGCTCGCGCTATACGCGCTCGAACCAGGCAGCCCACGGTAAGCCGCAAGGCTCGAAACGGCGACCAAGTGACCGCGATGCTGTGCGAGCATATCCGGAAGAACCGCCGCGACACAGTTGATCGCGCCGACGAGGTTGATCGCGATGATTTCGGTCGCCCGCTGCGCATCGAATTTGGTGGCCGGCGTCAAATCGCCGATCCCGGCATTGGCGATCAACATATTGACCGGGCCGAAACTCCGCCGCAGTTTTTGCACGGCGGCGGCAACCGCTTCGCCATCACGAACATCTGTCGGCAAAGAAAGAGCGGTGCCGTTGACCGCTTGAATCTCGCCGACGGTTTCATCGAGCGCCTCAGCGCGACGCGCGAGCAACCCAACGCGCGCCCCTCGACGCGCCATCTCTATGGCCAGCGCTCGTCCGATGCCGCTCGAAGCCCCCGTAACTAGCGCCGTCGTCTCTATCCAACAAACCGCCATGATCGATCTTCGAAGACTGGGAAGAAGCTGCGCAAGACGTCTTCGCTCTCGAGCGCGCGTGCAAACTATTCGCAACCGACCTGCACGATGACGGGCGTGATCACCGGACGCGCTCCCGTTTGCCGCTGAATGAAACGCTTGAGTTCGAGGCGGATTCGCTCCTTGAGCAGTGTCGTGTCGCGCTTCTCGGCGGCTGAAGCCGTGCGCACCGTTTCGGCGACGATGCGCTTTAGCTCGCGCACGAACCCGTCGCCGTCCATGCCGACCAGCCCGTGAGCGGCGATCTCGGGCGCGGCCTCGAGCGCGCCGGTCCGTTCGTTGATCGTTACGACGGGCGTGAGCACGCCATCGAAAGCGAGTTGACGACGTTCGCGCACCGTCTCATCATCAACCTCTTCGAATCCGACTTCAGTCTCGTCAATGAAGACGCGCCCGATCGCCCAACGATCGATGACGGATGCGCGCTCGGCATTTAGTTCGATCACGTCGCCGTTTTCGACAAGCACCACGCGCTCTTCATCCAATCCCACGTGTCGGCGCAGATACTCTTTGTGCCGGTAGAGCATGCGGTACTCGCCGTGAATCGGGATGACGTAGCGCGGGCGTACGGCCTCGGTCATCAAGCGAATGTCCTCTTGCGAGGCGTGTCCGCTGACGTGAACCAAACGTCGCTTTTCGTCGAAGATCTGACCGCCGCGCTTGTAGATCTCGCCGATCAAACGCGATATGGCCCGTTCGTGGCCCGGAATGATGCGCGCCGAAAGCACCACCGTGTCGCCCTCTTCGATGGAGATGCCTTTGTAACTCTGCGTCGCCATTTGCTGCAAGACCGAGCGCGGTTCGCTCTGCGAGCCGGTCACTAAAAAGACCACTTCGTCACCATCCAAACGCTTCGCCTCATCGAGCGAAACCAACAGATCCACGGGGATATCTAGGTAGCCGAGCCGGTCAGCGATCTCGACGCTCTTCTGCATCGAGCGACCGAGCACGCAGACGCGCCGTCCGAACTGCTGCGCGACGTCGAGCACGATCTGTTGCCGGTGAACTGACGAAGCGAAACAAGCGACGATGATGCGTCCCGGAGCCTGCGCGAAGATCTCCTCGAAGGTCGGGATGACAGCCCGTTCCGAAGGCGTTCGGCCAGGCACGGTGGCATTGGTCGAGTCAGACAGCAAGGCGAGCACGCCCTCTTGGCCGTAGCGGCGCAGCGTCCGCAAATCGACGGGATCGCCGATGACGGGCGTTTCGTCCATTTTGTAGTCGCCCGTGTGCACGATGATGCCAGCGGGCGTCGTGATGGCCAAAGCGAAGCAGTCAACCAGCGAGTGCGAGACGCGAATGAACTCTATCTCGAAAGAGTCCAGTTCGATGCGATCGCGCGCTTCGACGCGGTGGAGCAGGACTTGGTCCAACAGCTCGTGCTCTTCAAGGCGACTCTCCGCTAACGCGATCGTAAAGGCCGACCCGTAAACCGGCACGTTGAACCTGCGCAGAAAGTACGGAAGAGCGCCAATGTGATCTTCGTGCCCATGCGTGAGGATAACGGCCGATATTTCGTCCCGGTAATCGTCGAGCGCGGAGAAGTCCGGCACAGCGACATCGACACCATAGACGCTCTCTTCAGGGAAACCCATTCCGGCGTCGATGATGATCATCTCGCCGTTTGCGCGAACGGCCATGCAGTTCATCCCGAACTCGCCGAGACCGCCGAGCGGGATGATTTCGATTCTGTCTGTCACTTCCTTTTTCTTGCTCTGCTCTCCAATCGAGGCCCTTTCAAAACTCAAGGACGGATTCAAGCCGAACAGTATAACACACTCGGACTGTACTTACGCCGAGGGCGCGAGGGATTTTCGGCTGCTTTTTTGGCCATCGAACACCGGCTACTGGACCAGCTCTGGATGCGGACGAACCGCCCGCGCAGAGCGCGCAAGCACGCTTGCGGTCAAGAGCACGAGCGTGAGCCAGAGCGCGTCGGCAAGCAGCAGATGGACGAGCTGCATCCAGACCGGCGCGAGCAACAACAGATTGGCCACGCCCGCGCACAATTGAACGATGACGAGCACAGCCGTCAAGAAGGCGAACCGTCGAACGTTCGTTTCGCGCTGCCAAAGGGCGAGGCTTCCGGCCAAAACGAGCAGGTAGAGGCTGGACGCTACGGCCAATGTCGGATGAAGAACGCGCAGGCGAACGAGCAGATGCGCCGTCTCGGAGAAATCCTGTCGAATCCCTTCGCGCAACGAATCCACAGGGAAGAGGGTATCGCCGAGCGCCGCGACGGCACCGCTCATTCCGACGACGAGCGTGGCGGCCAAGGCGATGGCTAGGATGATGACTTGCGGCTTGCGCCGCGCGAGATCTAGTCCGTTGCCCGTCTGCGCCCACCACGCGGTCAAGGTCATCACGGCGAGCAAGACGAACGTGTTGACTAAATGTGCGGCGAGCGAAAAGGCGCGCGCCAGCGAACGATCGTGCGCGACCAGTTCGAACAAGACCAATCCGGCGCCGATGAGCGCTTCGGTGATGATGAACAACAGCGAAAGCGTCGCACCACGTCGCACGATGTGTCCGCGACCGTAGAGGCGACGCGCCCAAAAGAACAACCCGATGACCGACAACAGCGCTAGCCCGCTCGTCGCCCGATGCGTGAATTCGATGAGCGTTTCGACTTCCGGCGCGCGTGGGATCACTTCGCCGTTGCAAAGCGGCCAGTGGCTGCCGCAACCGGCGCCGGAACCGGTCGCGCGCACATACGCTCCCCAAAGCACGACGGCGATGTTGTAGGCGACGACGCCCCATGCATAACGCGCAAATCGCGCGGCGCGGCGGTCATAGTTCGTCGCGCGGTCGACAACCAGATCAACCGTAAAGGTCTCTGCCATCTAAGACTTCCACAAAATCACGCGCAGCGTGCTCTTCGCGAGCGCGCACGCTGTGCGTCGCTTCTTAATCCTGCGAAACCGCAGCTACTTTTTGCCGTCGAGCTTGGCTCGAATGCGCGCCGTCTCGGCGGCCTCGACTGAAAGCGAAAGGGCCTTACGCCACGCTGCTCGCGCCAGATCCGTCTTGCCGAGCTTGTGATAGACGTCGCCCAAGTGCTCTTGAATGGTCGCTGAGGTCGGGTCGCGTCGCGCCGCTTCGACCAGGTATTTCTCCGCCTCGGCCAATCGCCCGAGCTTGAAGTAGGCCCAGCCGAGACTGTCGAGAAACGAGGCGTTGGTCGGCTCGGCCTGCACGGCGCGTTTGATCATCTCCAAAGCCTCCTCCAGCCGCTCGCCGCGCTCGACGAGGAAGTAACCGAGGTTATTGAGCGCGGTCGCGTTGTTCGGGTCTTTGGCGAGAATGCGCCGCAAAGATTCTTCTGATCCCTTGAAGTCGCCAGCGCGCTCCTGCGCCGACGAAAGCATGATGAGCGCTTGCGTCTGAAAATCCACCTGCTCGCCGCCTTCGTCTTCGCCGCTGCCGCGGCGACGCGCCGCTTGCGCTTGCGGAGCGAGTTCCAAAGCTTTGCGCGCTTCTTCCACCGCCTCACGCGCCCGCCCGGCTTGCAGATAGACGTTGGCGATGCTCAAAAGCTCAAAGAAATCTTGTTCGGGGTTACCTTTCAAACGTGCGCGAAGGAGCGCCGCACCTTCATCCGGACGACCCAACTCGCCGAGGATGGTCGCTTCAAGACGCACCAACGCTGGCTGATTCGGGTTGCGCAGACGCGCCGTGCGCAACACTTGAAGCGCATCGGCGCGCTTGCCCTGTTCGCGCAGAAGCAGCGCAAGCTGAAAATCGGCCGTCGGATCGTCACGACCGAGCAAACGCCGCATGCGCTCAATGGTGGCCATCACGCCGCTGGTTTTTCCCGCTTGCCGTTGCAGCCCGGCGATACGCTCCAGCACCCAACTAACGAGCTGTTTATCCTGGTCGCTGTTTACGGGCGCGTCGCCAACGCCGCGTGCACGCAAGATCTTTTCGTAGGCCTCGATCGCCTCATCGTAGCGCATCGCTTCGGCGAGCGAGCGCCCCAAAAGATCGAGCGCGGCGATGTTGGTCGGATCGCTGGCGACGATGCGTTGCAGCTCGGCGATGAGCACCGTGTCGCCACCGCCACCGACTTCAAGCGCGCGCCCGAGCAAGGCGAGGTACTCGCGATTGCCCGGCTCCAGCGCGACGGCACGGCGAATAGCCGAAACGGCTTCGGCGGTGCGCCCGGCCTTGAGCAACGCTTGGCCCAGACGCGCTGCCGCCGCATCGGGCGAAAGTTCTCTTCCGCCGGTGACGATCTGATAGAAGCGCGTATCGATCGAGGGCGGCACGCCAGCCCAGCGCCTGAAGGCTTCGATCGCTTGTTGCTGTTGGCCCAGCGCTTGGTAGAACTCGCCGAGCAACGCCCACGCCTCGGCGTCGCTCGGGTTGAGCCGCGTCACCTCACGCAACGCGGCGATGGCGCGTTCGGCAACGGCGTTATCCAGCTTCTTCTCGCGAAAACCGCTGCGAAGCACGAGCACGCGCGCCAACAGGCGGGCCGCCCCGTAGTTGTCGCGGTCGGCGCGCAAAGCCGCTTGCGCTTCGCGCTCGGCAACATCCAAATCTTCGAGGAAGAAGAAAGCGAGTTCGCCGAGCGCGGTGTGCGCTTCGGCCAACGTCGGATCGAGCCGCACGGCCTCTTCGAAAGCTTTCTGCGCCTGTCGCAGCGTCTCCACGGTCAAACGTCCGGTGCGCGCTCCGACAAAATAACGTTGGCCTTCGAGAAGCTTCGCATAAGCTTGCGCTCGCCGCTCGCGTGCGGTGGGCGTCGTTTGCGGCGAGGGCTGTTGCGCAACCGCGCTTGGCGTTTGCGCTCCGACGCTTGCCGCCGAGATCGAAACGGCCAAAATCGAAGTGAAGATCCAGTTTTTCACGCGACCTCTATCCTTTCGCAACTTCATCGTTGCCCTTGGTGGCGACTCCCTCGACGACGCGCCGCCACGCATGCAGACGCGGGTAGTTGCTGAGCGCCACAAAGACGCTGATGAACGCAGCGCGCAGCATGTCGAAAGGCTCACCAGTGATTACAACAATGGCGAATCCCGCTAGCGCGATCGCGCCAGCGAGCGCCGCAACCAACACAGTCGTCCGCTCAAGCGTCTGCAACACGCGTTCGGGCCCACCCATCGCAGCAAGATGCGCTATCCGCCGTGAGCTGAACTGCACGCGACGAAAAAAGATCGCTCCTAAACCGCTCGCCAACACGACAGCCCACAAGACCGCAACTGAACTCGCGTTTTGCAAGACGGGGCGCGCGTTGACGGAAAAGACGAACGCAAGAGCTAAGAGCAAAAGCGCTAGCGCAACCGCCGCCATTGAAGCGCGCGCTGCTTTCCGCTGACGACGCGCGATATCGAACGCAATGGTTTCCGTCCCCGCTCTCGCCAAACCTCTCTTCTCCGTTCACAGGGGCGTCGCCCCGCCGTCGGGCGGTCGCCTCTTTCGTAAACAAAGATTTTAACCTGCCCGCACCGCAAACCAAAAGCGTCGGGCCCGAACGCCGGATGAAGCGCTCGGGCACGTTCGCTCAAACCTTTTTGGCAAGCCAAAGACCTCTTATGGCTTCGGCGGTTGCGCGACTGGATTGGATGGTGCTCCCTGAGGCAGATTGGGGTTGACGCCCGCTGGTGGTCCAGTTGGAGCCGGGCGCGTCGCCGGTCTTCGTCTCGTATCGCCTTGCGGCGTCGGAACGGGTTCAATGGGTCGCGCCGGAGCGCGCCGAATCACCGGAGCCGTCGGCGTATCGACGGTTGAAGGCAACTGTCCGCCGTTGCGCAACGCGACATCGAGCAGATCTTCCTTCTCTTTGTCGCGGCTGATCAGCACGCCGTCTTTGTTTACGGTGACGGGCACGCTGCCGATCACTTCGCGGAATAATCTGGTGGCCAATGAGGGACGCGGCGGCGGTTGATAGTTGACGCGCGTCGGATCGGGCGCAGGCACCGCGGCGCCGATCGCTTCTAATTGTTCACGCGCCTTTTCGACGTACTCGCTGTTCGGATAGTTGCGCACCAACTGCTGAAAGAACTTGGCCGCTTCATCCGGTTCCTCTTCCTGTACGTAGGTGACGGCCAATTTGTAGAGCACCTCGTCCATGCGCGAGAAGTTCGGGTATTTCTCGACGATCTCGCGCAAACGCGATTGCGCGCCCTTTGGGTTGGACGCTTTGCCTTGCGTGTAGCGGTCGAAGTAGAAGTTGGCGACCTGCAGGTTGTGGAGCGCGAGATTATCTTGCACTTCACGCAGGCGCTGCTCTACTTCAGGGCGCAAGTTCGTCTGCGGGAATTGCTGCAACAGTGCTTTCAAGCGCTGTTCAGCCTTGCGCGCGTGCGAGACGTCGCGGTCGGCCAAGCCCATTTGGCGCATTTCGGTCTCAGCGATTTTGAGCAACACATCATCAGCGAGCGGATCGGTCGGGAAGAAAGTCAACCAGTCCTGATACGCCGCCGCCGCTTGAATGAGCGCGCTCGTCGTCCCTTCGAGGTAGAAGGTGTCGGCGATAGCGAGTTTGGCCAGCGGCAAATAGGGCGAGTCCGGATAGGTTGTGATGATCACTTGGTAGAGCAGACGAGCTTCATCGTAGTTGCCTTTGCGCGCCGCTTTGGAAGCCTCTTCGAAGATCTGACGATCGCGGCCCGGAGCGACCGCGCCGATCAGTTCGCTGTACTTATCGTCGCCGCCGCGCCCGAAAAGGCGTCCGAAGAATCCGCTCTTCTTCTTTTTGGGCGCTGGCGTCGAACTGGCGGTGGCGTCGGCAACGCGACGCTCGCCAGCCGTCGCCCGCAACACCGCTTGCACGCGCGCATCAAGATCGGCGATGGCCGTCTCCAAACGGTCGAGCGCCGTTTGATCGTAGCGCTCGGCCCGTTCCTGCTTGTTGCGTAGTTCGTTGACTTCGGAGTAGAGCGCGTCGGCTTCGCGCTCCAGCCCGCGCAAGCGCGTTCGCGGGTCGTCCGCCGAAACTTTCTCTTCCTTACTCTTCGCTGCATCCTGCGCGTTGAGCGCGGCGATGGCGCTGTTGAGCGAACGACGCATGGTCTCAAGGCGCGAGCGCATCACTTCCAAGCGCTGCGCCGGCGACGCATCGCTTGTCGTCCGCTGTTGCGCTGCCGCCGCGCGCGCGCCCATACCCGCCGCGCTCATCACCATTGCTAGCGTGAGTTGAAGCATGAACCGAAACCGCATCGCTTGAACCTCCCAAGCTGCTCTTCTGGAAACTTCTTGACCGGTCGGGCTTGCAGATCAAACCCACTGCACCGTCGCCGAGCGCAATTGCCGAACGGCCTCTTCCGGGTCATCTGCGCCGAAGATGGCGGTGGCAGCGACGACGATTTGTGCTCCGGCAGCCGCCACTTCGGCGACGTTATCGCGTTCGATGCCGCCATCGACCTCGATGCGCGCTGTCAAGCCGCGCTCGCTGATCATGCGCCGCAAACGACGCAGCTTCTCCAGGGCCGTCGGGATGAACCGCTGACCGCTGAACCCTGGGTTGACCGACATCAAGACGACGTAGTCGGCATACGGCAAAATCTCTTCGAGCGCATTCAAGGGTGTAGCTGGGTTGATGGCGACGCCGGCCAAGGCGCCGCGGCGCTTGATCTCCGTGACGGTTCGATGCAGGTGCGCATCCGCCTCGACGTGCACCGACACCATGCGCGCCCCAGCTTCGACGAACCGAACGGCGTAGCGCGCCGGCTCTGCGATCATCAAATGGGCGTCGAGCGGCAAGCGTGTCGCGCGTGCAAGCGACTGGACCACCGGCAGGCCCATCGTGATGTTGGGCACGAAGTGACCATCCATCACGTCGATGTGGATGATGGAAGCGCCGCCGCGTTCGACGGCGGCGATCGCTTCGCCGAGACGCGCAAAGTCAGCGGCCAGAATGGATGGGGCGATCTCCGTCATGCCGTTGTTCGATGACGCCTTGCCGCTAGCGGGCTGCCTTACGGCACGCGCTTCACGGGTTCTGCGGCGCGCGGCGGTTGATTGCTGTTGGTCACCGATCGCGGACGATTCGCGTTGACGCCGCTCCGATTCGCGTTCACGTTGCGCGACGCTTCAGCCGGGCGCGCGTTCACGTTGGCACCGCTCCGATTCGCGTTCACGTTGCGTGCCGGTTCATTCGCATTCGCGGGCGGACGACGATTCGCGTTCACGTTGAGATTGGCGTTCCCGTTCGCATTTTGATTGGCGTTCTGATTCGCATTACGGTTCGGGCGACGCCGTTCGCGATTGGTGTTTTCGAGCATCGGCGTCGGCTGCGCCGCGGCCTCTTGCGCCGCCTTTTCCGATTCTTTAAGCGCCTCGATCTCGTTGCCAATGGGCGTGCGACTGACGACCACGGCAATGGTCTGCCCGGCCTTGACTACCTCGCCAGCACGCGGCGATTGATCGAGAATGGTGTCGGGCTTGACTTTCAAGCTCGGACGGGTCACGCGCACGCGCATCTTCAATCCCACCTTTTCCAGCTCCGCCTCACCATCCCAACGATTGCGCCCGACGAGATTCGGCACGCTCACTTCGGGGCTGCGCAAAGAGAGATAGACCGTGCCGACCAAGCCGACCAAAAACATCGCGCCGACCATCAAAGCGATCACCAGTCGGCCCACTGCCAAACGCACAGGTTTCTCACTTCGTTCCCCGGAGCGCATTTCGTCTGACGCCGCGCTTTGACGCGAAGCATGAAGTCTAGCACCCACTCAAAGCTTGCGGCAAGCAATCATCCGCGTCCGCGTGGGATTCAAGCCGTGCGATCAAACGCAGAGAACTCTACGGCAGTGAAGAAAAATCCATCTGTCCCTTCTCTATGCGGCCAAGTGCGTACGCCGAAATCCGTGCGCGGCAAAGCGGCAGGCAAAGCCTCCCACGCAATGCGCGCTTGTGGGCAGGCGCGGAGAAACTCGCGCACGACATCTTCATTCTCTTCCGGCTCGACCGAGCAGGTTGAATAGACGAGCCGCCCACGCTTGCGCGCCGCCTTCGCGGTTTCGAGCAAGATGCGCGTTTGCCGAGCCTGTAGCTCAGCGATGTCTGATGGACGCAAACGGTAGCGAATCTCCGGATTGCGCCGCAACGTCCCCGTTCCGCTGCACGGCGCATCGACCAGTACGCGATCGAACGTCTCCTCTTCGAAAGGCAAAGGGCGTTCGGCATTCAAATTAACGAGATGGATGTTTTCAGCTCCCTGCTGATGCGCAAGGGCACGCACCGTGTGCAATCGATGCAGATGCAAGTCGCCGGCGACGATCATCGCACGATTGTTGGTCAAAGCGGCAATGAGCGTCGCCTTGCTTCCGGGCGCAGCGCAAGCGTCGAAGACTCGTTCCTTGGCTTTTGCACCGAGCGCGCAGGCGACCAACTGCGACGCTTCATCTTGCAAGTAGATCAAGCCTTCTGCGATGAGAGCGCGCAGGGCGCCGCTTATCGCGGGCGTGCGCCACGCACAAGAGGCCACCGACGATGCTTCAAACTCTACGCCCTGCTCGCGCAATCGCTGCAAAACCGCGTTCGATTCTGCCTTGGGCGTCAGACGAAACGCCACGGGCGCTGGCTCGTTGTTCGCGCGGGCGAAAGCGCGCGTCTCCTCCATGCCGAAATGAGCGATCCACCTTTTCAACAACCAGATCGGATGCGAGCTTTCGACTGATAACCGCTCGACCGGGTCGGCGATAGCGGCCACAGGATCGAACTCGACCTCGCGCGCCGCTCGACGCAGCACCGCATTGACCAAACCAGCAGCGAAGCCGCGCCGCGCGAGGCGGACTAAGTTTACCGCATCGTTGACCGCTGCTGATGCTGGCACGCGCGCAAGGCAACGCAGTTGATAAAGACCAAGGCGCAACGCGCGTCGCACCGCCGGATCCAGCTCATCCGTCGGGCGCGCGGCGTAATGTTCGATCAAACGGTCGAGCCAGATTTGACGCCGTAAAACGCCGAGCACTAACTCGTAACAGAGCCGACGATCCGAAGCGGAGAGATCATCTGTGGTGAGCGCGAGCAGCACGGACGAGTAGGCGCCTTCTTCCTCAACGCGCCGCAAAATGTGGTAAGCGGTGAGCCTTGCGCGCGACACCGACCGTTTCGTTCTTCTCTCTTGCACGGTTGAACCAAACGCAAAACATGCTGAGGACGATGCTCTTCCTCGTCGCAAGCGAAGGCAGGCGTGCCCCCCTCGGACGAGGAGACCGAAGCTCGTCGCGGGTCGTAATGCCCGACTGCCGACCAGCGGTTGAAGAAGGCTCAATCCTTCCTGAAGGTAGGTTTCCCGCTTATCCCACACGCTCGCCGACGGCGATGCGCGCGCCGTTTATCAGGTCGCGCGCGCCCATGCGCCGCCGGCCTTCAGGCTGCACTTCGATCAGCCGCAGGACCGTCCCCTCGCCGCAGGCGACCACCAGTCGGTCGCCCGTCGCCTCCACGATTTCGCCGGGCAGCCTGTGTGCTTTCGGCGTCGCTTCGGCGCGCGCGCGCCAGATGATCCAGCGCTGCCCGCGAAAAGACGTGAACGCGTTGGGCCACGGTTGCAGACCGCGAACGCGCCGCTCGATGGTCGTCGCGTCCGCGGTCCAATCAATGAGGCCATCTTCTCGCTTGAGCAACGGCGCGAAGCTGGCTTCCGCCTCCTTCTGCGGTTGCGGTTCGAGCTGGTCCAGCCGCTGCAGCGTCTCGCTCAGAAGCTCTGCACCCATCTCGGCCAGCCGCGCCATCAGCTCCGGAGCCGTCTCCTCTTCGCCGATGGGCGTCGCGCGCTGCAACAAGATCGGTCCCGTATCCAAACCTTCGTCCATTAACATGGTCGTCACGCCCGTTTCGCATTCCCCGCGAATGATGGCCCAGTTGACCGGCGCTGCGCCGCGATACTTAGGCAGCAAAGAGAAATGGACGTTGATGCATCCGCGCTGCGGCGCGCGCAAAAAGGCGGGCGGCAAGATTCGCCCGTAAGCGACGACCACTGCGACATCGGCTTGATGCGCAGCGAAAAGCGCTGCCGCGTCCGGCGTCTTGATCCTATCCGGTTGATGAACAGCGATGCCGTGCGCGAGGGCGAACTCTTTGACTGGCGACGGACGGAGCTTGCCGCCGCGTCCGGCGGGGCGATCCGGCTGCGTCCACACGGCGACCACTTCGTGCCCGTCGGCAAGACACCGGGCCAACGTAGGCACAGCCGATTCCGGCGTTCCCATGAAGACCACGCGCATGATCGAGAGACGGTCGGAACCAATGGTGTTGAAAACCGCTAGAAGCTCGGTAGCGAAGACGCGCCTCTCTCAGTTCGCTTCAGTCCGTGCCGAAAAAGGCGACGGCCAAAAGACGTCACCGCTCGTTTTCGCCATCGTCTAAGCCGAGCCTCAAGGCGCAAGCGATCGGACATCAGAGCGCGAGAACGGTTCTTTCGCCATCGTCTAAACCGGGCTTCAAGCGCGCACCCGTTCGGACCAGACCTTCGCTTGCAAAAAGAGCAAAAGGTAGTCGCGCCCACCGGCTTTGGAATCGGTGCCTGACATGTTGAAGCCGCCGAACGGATGAACGCCGACCAGCGCTCCCGTGCACTTGCGGTTGATGTAAAGATTGCCGACGTGAAACTCACGCGCGGCGCGCTCGATCTTCTTGCGATCCGCAGTGTAGACCGCTCCGGTCAAACCGTATTCGGTGTCGTTGGCGATCTTCAACGCTTCTTCGTAATCACGCGCGCTGATAACGGCCAACACGGGTCCGAAGATCTCTTCCTGTTCGATGGTCTGGCCCGGTTGAACGTCGGCGATCACCGTCGGCTCGATGAAGAAGCCCCGTTCGCCATCGGAGCCGCCGCCGCAGACGAGTCTTCCGCCTTCGGCCTGACCTTTCTGGATGTACTCGTTGATCGAACGAAAAGCTTTCTCATTGATGACGGCGCTCACGTCGGTTTCCGGAGCGGTCGCTTCGCCGAGGCGCAGCTTCTCTGTTCGCGCGACGATGCGCTCGAGCATCTCATCGTAAACCGACTGATTGATGATCGCACGCGAACAGGCCGAGCACTTCTGCCCTTGAAAACCGAAGGCGGACTGGACCACACCGAGCGCTGCCTCGTCCAGATCGGCATCCGGCTCGACGATGATGGCATCTTTGCCGCCCATTTCGGCGATCACGCGCTTGAGCCAGATCTGTCCTGGATGGACTTTGGCAGCCCGCTCGTTGATGCGAATGCCGACCTCTTTCGATCCCGTGAAAGCGATCAAACGCGTCTTCGGATGATCGACGATGGTGTCGCCGACTTCGCCGCCCGATCCGGTCAGAAAGTTGACCACGCCCGGCGGCATGCCCGCTTCCTCCAGGATCTCGAAGAATTTGTAGGCGATGGTCGGCGAGTCGGAAGAGGGTTTGAGAACCACCGTGTTGCCCGTGACGACGGCAGCGACCGTCATGCCGCACATGATCGCCAGCGGAAAGTTCCACGGTGGGATCACGGCGCACACGCCGAGCGGTATGTATTCGAGATGATTCTCCTCGCCTGGAATGCGCACGAGCGGTTGGGGCTCGGCATAGCGCAACATTTCGCGCCCGTAGAATTCGCAGAAGTCGATCGCCTCGGCGGTGTCAGCATCCGCCTCGGGCCACGTTTTGGCGACTTCGTGCATCATCCACGCGGACAGCTCGTGCTTTCGCTCGCGCATTTTGGCCGCAACGCGAAAGAGGAGTTCCGCGCGTTCTTCGGCGCTGGTCCAGCGCCAAGACCGAAAAGCTTCGTAAGCAACTTCGACGGCACGCCGCGCTTGCTCTTCGGTTGCGCGCTGGAATCGCCCGACCACTTCGGTCTTGCGCGCTGGGTTGAGGCTTTCAAAGGTTCGCCCCGCCTCGAGACGTTCGCCGCCGACGACGAGCGGATAGCTGCGCCCCAGTTCGGCGCGCACCTTTTCGATCGCCGCACGCATCGCTTGCGCGTTCTCTGGCCGGCTGAAATCGGTCAACGGTTCGTTCCGAAATTCGCTACGCATAAAGACTCCTTGTCGTGATCTCCACGGCCATGAATTTAATCGCGGCCAGCGGGAAAAGCAAAGGGGCCACAATCTCTCCCAAAACTCGCGCAAAATCGCTGACGAACGAGGTCAACGCAACGACTGCCCCTCGCTTGCGTATTCGTTGCCTCAACACGACAACTGATCATAGCTCGCGCATCCGTTGCGCGGAAAGTTCCAGGTAGAACCGCCGACGAGCATCTTCATCCCAGCTCGCAACCATCCGAAGTCACCGGCTCGCTAAAGATGCGAGCTGCTGCGATCGGGGAAGAGGCTCATCCATGCGGCTGGGATCGCTATGAAGAAAGACACAGACGCGCGCCGTTTACGGCATGGGCGGAGCGCGCTCCTTCATCCCAAGCTCAATTCGCCGCCGGTTCGCCGAGGAACTTCATGAGCGCAGCGTTGAACTCCACGGGCTTTTCGATCTGCGGGACGTGGCCGCAGCGCTCGATGATCACCAGTTGCGCTTGCGGGATCTCGCGTTTAAACCTTTCGGCGAAAAGCAGCGGCGTCAGCTTATCTTCCCGCCCCCAAACGATGAGCGTCGGTTGTTTGATCGCGCCGAGTTTTCCATCGAGCACGTCTTCGTTGCGCGCGATCGACTCGGTCAGTTTCTCAATCGCGTAGCCATCGTTATTGACGATGCGCTGCGCAAAGAGCAGGTCAACCGCCGCGTCGCTTGTGAACAGCTCGCGGTTGTAAAAGATCAACCCGGCCAACTGTCGCACGCCTTCGCGCGTCGCCGGGAAAAGAAGCGAACGCACGTTCACCTCAGCGGGGATGGCGAATCCAGCGGCATCCACCAAAACGAGTTTGGTCACCTTCTGCGGATGAGCCAACGCATAGGCGGCGGCGATCCATCCGCCGAGCGAGTTGCCAACCAACGCCGCCCGTTCGATCTTCAACGCCCGCATGAAACCATCGAGAAAATCGACGTACGTTGCCACGCGGTACTGCAAAAAGGGCTTGTCCGATTGCCCGAATCCGATCTGATCGAGCGCGATCACGCGATACTTGCTCGCCAGCGCTGGCAGGGTCGCGCTCCAGCCGTTGGCATCGCCACCCAGACCGTGAAGCAGGATGATCACCGGACCATTGCCGACATCGAAATACCTCAACTTAGCTCCATAAACGGCCACCTGCTTGCTCGGCGCGTTGATCTGCAAAGCCTGTGGCGTGGGGGCTGCAAGGCCCGACGAAAAACAACCGCAGACGAAAAGACACAAGAAAGCGAAGCGACTCGCCCTCATTATCTCCATCGCTCCTCCTCGTAAGAATTTCTCCTCGCCTCAGCAACGAAGCGTTGGCCTTGGATTCAATCACCGACGGCGAAGAGCATCATCGCATGGGTCGCTCATCGGGAATGCCGAGGCCTTTAGTCGTGCGCCGATCTCGCCTCGCTGCCGAAGAATCGCCGCCATGCGGCAAGACCGACGAGCGCCAAACCCAACGCGCACGGCACGACGTACCCGCGCGAAGCCGCAATGGACGCGAAAAAGAGCATGACGCTCGCGCCGGCAAAATGGGACCAGCCTCGCCGCCGCCACCGCGTGCCAAAGAGCGCGAAGATGATCGCTCCGGTCACAAACCACCCGAAGAAGTTTTTCGTTGGGATGCCGTAGTACATCCCACCTTCCTCCCACTGCCAGTAACCGAGTGGACCAGCGGCCAGCGGATCGATCACCAGATCGAACGCGACCATCAGCGCCGAGGCGAACAACCAACGCAACAGCGGGCGATGATCGAACGTCGAAAGGATATCTCGCGCGTAAAGCGCGAGCAACATCCACGCCAACGCGATGACCAACGGCACGCCGAACGCTTGCGGCCAGAGAACATCCGTGTAGCGATACGAACCGAACGGGAGACCGGCTTTGACGCCGAAGAGTTCCATCGTAAAACCGATCGCCGCCGCAATCAGTGCATCCACGCGCTCGCGCCCCGCTGTTCCCCACAAAGCGATGGCGCCAGCGAGGACGAGAAAGAGCGGTGCCGTCCACCACAACTGCGGCGGCGGCGACAGACCGAGCGCGTAGGTCAACGCCCCGCCAAGCCAAAGGAAGAGATAAGCGAAAAGCGTCACTCCCTTTAACGCGCCGTGCGCGCGCCCTCGTTCGGCTGCGTGGCGCGCTCTTGCCTCCACGCTGCCAAAGCTCATTGCTTCCCCTCTTTCTTTGAGCATCCTTCCATTACCGCTTTCGACCGGCACGCTCACTCGTTGACGACGAGGCGAGCAGTCATGAAGTGCCGCGCAAGCACTCGCTCCCGAAACCTCGCCGCGACCTCCTGCCAGTGAGATCACGATTCATACTTTTCAATCAATCGGCTCGTGATCTCAGCCGACAGCAAGACGGTGGGCGTGCCGCCGCCTGGATGCGAGCTGCCGCCGACGCAGTAAAGTCCGGCGATGCGCCGATCCTTGTTCGGCGGGCGCAAGAACGCGCGTCGCCAACCGTGCGAGTTCGGACCGTAGATCGCGCCGCCGGGCATCGAATAGGTCGCTTCGATGCGGTGCGGCGTCCAAACGTCTTCCACCACGATGTCATCTTCGATGTCTGGGAAACCAGCGCCCTTGAGTTTGTGCATGATGCGCGCGCGCGCAGTGCTGATCCAATCCGCGGTGAAACGCGCGCCGCAGGCCGGAGCGTTGATCATGATGAAGAGCGTTTCGCCCTCGCCGGGAACGAGCGACCGATCCGTGCGACTCGGCGCGCAGACATACACGGTCGGGTCATCGGGCAGAATCTGCTCGGCGAAAAGCTGGTGAAATTCGCGCCGGTAATCAGCCGAGAAGTAGATCGTGTGGTGAGACAATTCCGGCAGCGTTCGTCTGATGCCGAGCATCAGCACGAAGCCTGAGAGCGAGCGTTCCGCCGGGGCAGCGGACACGCTCGACGCGCCGAGAAGTTGCGGCAGGCACGCCACATCGCCGTTGAAAACAACCGTTTCAGCCTGCAACGTCTCGCCCTCTTCGAGCTGGACGCCGCGTGCGCGTCCGCCTTCGACCAAAATCCGTCGGACGCGGCTGCGCGTTCGTAGTTCAATGCCCCATTGGCGCGCTATCTCGATCAAACTCTCGACGATGCGATAGAGTCCGCCGCGCACATGCCAGCCGCCGAAAGCGCATTCGAGATACGGGATGACGATCAACGTCGCGGGCGATTCGTACGGCGAAGACCCGACGTAAGTCGGATAGCGGTCGTAGAGCTGTTGCAGATAAGGGCTGTGGAAGTGGTCCGCTACCGTGCGGTGATAGTTGCCCCAACCGCGCCGAAGCGGTAGATGGCGCAGGGCGGCGAGCGTTCTCGCGTCCGGCGGCTCCAGCGACGAACGGCGCAGAAAAGTCTCACGCGAAAGCGCGAAGAGCCTCGCGCCGAGCTTCATGAAACGAAAGAAACCATCGACGTCGCGCGCGTCCAAACGCCGAACGACATCGAGCCATTCAGGCAAAGAGACGCTGTAAGCGAAACGCGTTCCATCAGCATAAACGTACTCGGCGAGCGGATGAACGGCCATCAAAGTGAGATGGTCTTCCATGCGTTCGCCGACTGCAGAGAAGAGTTCGGCGAAGACGTGCGGCATGGTGATGAGCGATGGACCGGTATCGAAACTGAAACCTTCGGCTCGCCAAACGTTCATCTTGCCGCCGAAGGTTTCGTGTTGTTCGCACACCGTGACCTGATGACCGCGCGCCGCAAGTCTGAGCGCAACGGCCAATCCACCGAGACCACCACCGATGACGACGACGCGCTTCATTCGCTTCATCGCTCGTGCGCGCCGGAGCGCTTGACGAAAAGCCCTTTTCGCTGTTGACACATGAGTCTCGCCGCTCGTCAAGCCTCTTCCGCTACTGACTTGAAAGTTCCCCATCGCTCGTCCGCGTCGCTGTGCCCGACGAAAGAGCTTCATCTTCCGCCGACGCCATCCCCGGAACGCGCAGCGAAGTACGGCGGTAAATGCGCCCCTTCCATTCCACACCGACGCCGCGCAGCCAAGCGCGCCACGAGGCCAGCCCCACAGCGAGCAGCGCCGCTTGCCCGAGCGGATGGAGAAACGCGGACCAGAGGGGCTGTTTGAACCTCAACGCGAGCAGCAAACGCATCGCAAAAACGCTCGTGACCGGTAACCAGAACCATGCTGACGCGGGAGCGAGCGCCCAAGGCAGACCGAAAATTAAAGCATGGTAGCACCAGAAGAGCCAAAAGTTCCTTTCGCGTTGGAAAGCGGGCCGAAAATTCTTCGTGAAACCGTGCCAGATCTCGCGTCGCGAACGGTACATACGCACGCGAACGACCTCCTGCCCATCGAGACAGATGCCGCGTTCGCCAGCGCGCCGCCACTCGCGGGCCAGTCGCGTATCCTCAAACAGCTCGCCGCGCACCGCGGCGTGACCGCCGATGCGCTCGTAAGCCCTGCGCTCAACCAACAAGCACGCTCCGTGCGCTAGCCCCAGAGAAGCGTCGCGGCGCCGCAGCGACAAAGGCGCGGGGAAAAGCGTCAGCACGGCGAAGTTGAGCATGGGCATCAAGGCTCGTTCCCAGAAGCTGCGCATATCGAGTCCGGGCCAGCACGAAAGCAGAGTCGCGCGATGAAGCTTGGCGGCATGCAACATAGCGCAAACGGCGCCGTCGTTGAGCCGCGCATCGGCGTCGAGGAAAAGAAGCCAGTCGCCGCGAGCGTGCGAAGCTAGTTGCGCGCAAGCGAAAGTCTTTCCGCACCATCCGTCGGGCACTGGACCACCCACGATCAAACGCACGCGATCATCTGCGCTGGCGAATTCTCGCACCAAGAGCGCGGTTCGATCCTTCGATTGATCGTCGTAAACGATGATCTCGCGCACCGTTGCGCCTTGACGCGCGACGCCTCGAAGACAAGCGACGATGTTCTCCTCTTCGTCGCGTGCCGGAACGAGAACCGAGACCGTTTCGAAGCGCTTTCGATCCTCTTCCCGACACGGGACGACCTTCGGCCACGCCAAAACGTTCCAAGCGACAAGCGCGAGCGCGCCGCACGCGACCGCGCCCGTGGCAAAAGCGAGCAGGCGCACGACAAATAGCACCGTCTCGGCTGCCAACGCCGTTTCGGGAAGACTCAACGCAGGACCTTTCCTTTGACGTATTCGGCGAAATCGACGAGCAGTAAACTGCGCTCGCCGAGCGCATCCCACACGACGGATTTCGCCTCTTCGATCAACGAGCAAGCTCGTTCTGTGACTTCGCGACGGTCGCTCTTCAACGCGAAGCTCGGACGCCGTAGGCGCGCATCCTGCCCGACGCTTTTGCCCGTCGTCTCTATGCCGTCGGCGAGGTCATCGCCCATCTGGTAAGCCGCGCCCAAACACTCGGCGAAGCGGTTCAAAGCGGCGCACACTTCTTCTGTCGCATCGCACAGAATGGCGCTGGCGCCGAGACTCAAACGCATCAACGAAGTGGTCTTCAGGTTGCGGCTCGCAAGGGTCGCTTCGGAAGCGGTCTCCGCTTGCACGCTGATGTCGGTCGCCTGCCCGCTGATCATGCCTTCGACCCCAATGGAGCGCGCCGCCTCCGCAACCAACAGCGCGCCTTTGCTAGCATCCACATGGGCCATCAACCCATAAGCGCGATTGAGCAAAGCGAGCGCAGCGAGGATGGCGATCCCCTCGCCGAAGATCAGATGCAACGCCTTCCGCCCACGCCTTTCGCAGGCATCGTCCATGGCCGGAAGATCATCGAGGATAAGCGAGCTCGTGTGCAGATACTCGATGGCGCAAGCGACCGGCAAAGCTCGTTCGGTTGATCCGCACAGAGCAGCGGCGCCGACCAACGTGAGCATCGGACGCAGGCGCTTGCCGCCCGGAAAAATGGCGTAGCGCAGCGCTCGATTCAAACACTCAGTTCCCGGCTCGGCGGAGACGGGCAAGTATCGGGCCAGCGCTTCTTCTAAACGTTCTCTGTGTGACTCGATGAACTTCCGCAACTGGTCCATAAAATCTTTTTCCAAACCTTCGGCGTTCTTTGCGACTTCGCCTCTTCTGCCCCGCGCCCGGATGACGCTGCTTTCATCACCGTTCTTGACTCGCGTCCGCACCTGCGTCGCGCGCTTCGGGTGCTATCTTCAGCGCGCGACGAACTTTCCTGCAAGCTCCGTGAAGAGACCCGCCCGCTCCCTGATCGCCGCTCGCTTTGAAATGGAGCTTTGAGCTTCAGCGCCGCTCTCCGGCCAAGACTGAAGCGGGCTTCGTTTCGTCGTAAAGGATGCCCTTCAGTTGCTCGGTCGCTTCCGTGAGCGGAAGATGAGCTGCGCGCTTCAGTTCGATGCGCTCTGCTTCGGGCCAAACGCGCGCGAAGAAGTCAATCGAACGCTTGACATCAGCGAACGTGTGCTCGCCGTAAACCAGCGCAATTCTAGACGGCAGAGGTTTGAAGACGATCTTCGGTTCCAACTCGCCGAGCATCTGCAAGTACCTGTAAGTCGCTTCGTGATCGACTTCGGCGAACGAGCGCGTCATGTCGCTTTCGGTCTTGACGCCTAAATTCAGAAGCGCGTTCGTCACGCGACGTCCGATGGGGTTGGCGAAGCTGGTAAAATACGCCCGCTTCCCGATCTCGCCGAAGAGGAAGATTTTGAAATACCATGGCACGTAAGCGTACGGATCGAGCAGCACGAGCCGATCAACGTGCGCGCCTAGTCTCTCTGTGGCGAGATAGGCGAAGATCGCTCCACTGCAATGCCCGACCAAAGTCAACTCCTCAGCTTCGGTGCGCCGGATGTTTTCGACGATCTCCTCGACCACGGTTTCGACGCTCCAGCTTGCGGGCGCTGGGCTTTGTCCGTAACCGGGCAGATCCGCGCCATGGAGCGCAAAGCCTCTTGGAACCCTTCTGGCAAGGGGCAGAAAGACGCGATGATCGCTGCCCCAGCCGTGCAACCCGAAGATCACTCTGCTTCCCGCGCCGTAACGTTTGACGAACATCGCTTTCTAGAGTTGCTCCTCGATCCTGTCGGCGACTAAACGTCCGCCGAGCGCGACCATGGGGAGACCGGTTCCGGGCGTCGTGCTCGCACCGACATAATAAAGCCCTTTGATCCGCCGTGAGTAGTTCGGCGCGCGAAAAGGGCCGATTTGACGCAGCGTGTGCGCCGCCCCAAATGCTGAGCCGTCGTAGAGTCCGAACCTTCTTTGCCATTCGACGGGCGTCCACGTTTCTTCGACATCTATTTGAGTCTCGTCGAGTTCGACGCCCTCATGGCGGAGACGAGCGAGCACGCGCGCGCGGAGGTGATCGGCGACGCTCGCCCAATTTGCGCCGCGCATCTCGCTGAGCAGCGGGACCGGCACGAGGACGAAGATGGTCGTCGCGCCGCGCGGCGCTAAACTCTCATCCGTCCCCGATGGGACGCTCACGTAGAACGGCAGCTCCGTGGGGATTCTGTGTCGAACGAACAGATCATCGTAAGCGGCGCGTATGTCTTCGGGGAAGAAGATCGTGTGGTGGCCCAGCCCGCCGACCGCGTTGCGCACGCCCCAGTAGAAAGTGACCACAGCGGGAGTCATCTGCATGCGCCGAGCCTTGCGTTCGAGCAACTGTTCATCGGTGGTCGGGACATCGACGTTGGAGACGACGATGGGGAAATCATCGCGTTCGCCCGAAGAGGTCTCCACCCCAAGCACGCGCCGCCCGTCGGTCCGGATGCGCCGCACGGGACGTCCGAGACGCAGTTCGACCCCCAAGTCTTCCGCTAATCGCGCGAGCGCGACGACGAGCGCGTAGATTCCGCCGCGCGGCAGCCATAGACCGTAAGCTAGTTCGCCGTAAGCAAGGATCGAGTAAAAGCCGGGCAGCGCATAAGGCGAACCGCCAAGGTACATGGCGTAAGCGCCCAGCGCTTGACGAATGCGCGCGGAACGAAAGAAGCGTTCGAGTTCGCGGTCGAGCGAATGCCAGATGCTCAAACGACTCATCTCGCGCCACGAAAGCGCGCCAAACCACCGCAGCGGATGATCCTCGTTGCGCACGACGAGTTTGTCGAAAGCGATGCGATACTTCGCCTCCGCATCTTGCAGAAACGCGAAGAGGCGCGGCTCTACGTCGCCGTCGAGCCGCGCGCATTCGGCGAGAAGGCGATCGAGCCGATTCGACAGCGCAAAGCGCACTCCATCGGGCCAGACGAAGACGAGCGATGGATCGACTGGCAACAGTTCGACCTCATCCTCCATGCTCCGTCCAGCAGCAGCGAACAGATCGCGAAAGACCCACGGATAGTTGAGCAACGAAGGTCCCGTGTCGAAGCGAAAGCCGTTTCGCTCGAGCAGGTTGGCCCGTCCGCCAACCCTAGGGTTCGCTTCGTAGAGCACGACCTCATGCCCGCGCAAGCGCAGGTGGATCGCAGCGCTCAGTCCGCCCATGCCGCCGCCGACGATGGCGACCGGCGGGCGTGTTTTCGCTCGTTTCATCGCACAAGATATGCGAGCGGCAACTTCCAGTACTTGCTGACGGGCAAGACGCGAAACTTCTCGCGCATCGGCACGCTCTGTCGACCGTCGCTCGCATGAGCCGCCACGCGGTCGTTCAACTGACGATAGACATCTATGCACGCACGGATCGCAGGCCGACAATCAGCGGCGAAGGAGTCGAGATCCGCTTCCGCTTGCCGATAGTGGTCTTCGGCCACTTGGGTCATGTGGCGAACCGCTGCGGCTAATTTTCCGTTCCTGTGCGCGCTACCGATCTCATGTGGATCGATGCCGTGTTCGCACAGGAGGTCGAGCGGGACATAGAGCCGTCCTCTCTTGGCATCTTCAGCGACATCGCGCGCGAAGTTCGTCAATTGCAGCGCGATGCCCAAGGCGCGCGCTGAGCGAAGCGCGCGTTCAAGCGGTTGCCCGCGTTCAGTGCCGTAGACGTGGGTCAGGAAATATCCGACGACGATGGCGCTACCGTAGATGTAGTTTTCGATCAGATCATCGAACGAAGCGAATGGGCGCGGTTGCGCATCGCGCTTCATCGCTGCGAGAAAGGCGCGATAGTGTTCGTGCGGGATGCGATGATCGCGCACCACAGCGGTGAACCCAGCGAGAAAAGAGGGCACGCCTGCGAGCAGCGCCGAATAGCATGAATCGGCGCGCAGCCCGCGCTCGTACCCTTCGCCCCACGCATCGAGCCGCGCTAATTTCTCTTCAGCAGTGAGCGGGAAAGTGTCAACGATTTCGTCCGGAAAGCGCACCGTCGCGTAGATGACCTCGACTCTGGCCCGTTTTTCCGGCGGCAGAAAGCGCGTCACGATGAAGAAGCTCGTGCTGTAACGACGCAGTACGGCGCGCGCTCCACGGACGATCTCGTGCCATGCGCTTTGCGGCGAACCGAGCGCGCGCCGGCGCAATGCTTCTTCGCTTCTGGCCCATTCTCGTTCGTTCCAGACGTTGTTGCCGCTTCGCCAACGAATCATCATGCTGCGTCGCCAACCTTTAACCAGACGTGTGTAACAAAACTTTGACAATCAACATGCATTATTGTTATCACAAACCATCGCTTCGGCGCCACGGATGAAACTCAATGCGAGAAGAAGTGATCTTGGTCAACGAAATGGATGAAGCTATCGGCACGGGCGAAAAGCATGAGACCCACCTTCACGGGCGGATGCACCGCGCCTTCTCGATCTTCGTCTTCAATTCGCGCGGCGATCTGTTGCTCCAACGTCGCGCGCCGAACAAATACCATTCCGCCGGCCTATGGTCCAACACTTGTTGCGGCCACCCGCGCCCGCACGAGACGGTGGAGCAAGCTGCTCACCGAAGGTTGCGGGAAGAGATGGGCTTCGATTGCGAACTGCATCCCGTTTTCGCTTTCGTTTACCGCACTGAGTTAGACAACCAGATGATCGAGCATGAATACGATCACGTGCTCGTCGGCAGCTTCGATGGCACGCCAGCGCCCGACAATGGTGAAGTGAGCGAATGGCGCTGGGTGAATGCTCAACAACTGGTCCGCGAGATCAGTCGTCATCCGGAGCGCTACACCTACTGGCTGCGTGCGCTGAGCGACCGATTGAAAGAGTGGCAAGACCGGGCGCTCGATGGAAAAGCTTCGCCGAAGCGACGGGCCTGATCCGCAGGCGGATCTACGCATTGCTGATTCCTCTTGCCGTAAGCGCGAAGACCTTCGCTGACGAGCGCGGTCTGCATCCGGATAAGCCACGCGAGAATTTTCAGGCCCGCGCACTAGCTGCGACGGACTCGCGCGCAACGAGCTGCATCCGAATAAGCCGCACGAGAACCTTCAGGCCCCATCTCGAAAGAGTGTTCTTCGAGGGGAGCGTATCCCGAAATCAAAGGTTATGGGGTTCTGCGCTCGCTGAATTCGAGGTCGGTTCAGACGGCAAGCGATTTGCTCTGCGCGTTGAAGCTTTCTCAACGAAGAAGAGGCGTCCTTCGTCAAGGCGCGCGCGGCGTCGTCAGTCGTGGGCGGGTTGCACCGCTCGGCTGGGCAGGCGTCTTTCCGCTGTGGTATTCCGGTCCACAATACTGGCGCGGCTCTTGACCGATGAGGAAAGTTTTGGTCCGAATTACCGGACACGTCGGTGCGGCGATCAAGCCGGTGGTCGGGTCTATGTCAAGCGTGATCGTGCCGACCAAACGCGTCGTCCCGTCGGGTTGTGTTACGCCGCGCCCTTCGAGCCGCGGCGCATTAAGGCGTCGCGGTGTCGAAGTCGGCTCAGAGAGCGTGCCCGGCTCTTCCGGTGAAGCTTCAGGCATGGGCACGTAATCGGGCGGCGGCGCTTCGGGCATCTCTATTTCGGGCGTCGGCAAGGCATCGGGCGGCGTTTGGCTCTGAGCTGTGGGAGCCGTGCCGCGAATGAAGTATTCGACACGCTTGTTCGGACTATCGGGCGCGGCGAGTTGGCCGGTGCTCGGATCTATCTCCGCCGTTTCGATGCCCGGCGGCACCGGCCAATCCCCGGCCCACTCTGGATGTTCGGCGAGCGCAGCCGTCATGAAATCAGCCCAGATCGGCAAGGCCGAATCGGCGCCGGTCAACCCAAGCTGCGAACCGTCGTCGAAACCGACCCATACGACGCAGACGAGCGAAGGCGTGTAACCAGCAAACCATCCGTCGCGCGACGTGCCCGTTTTGCCCGCCACGTTGGCGCGAAATCCGCGCGCGCGCAAGCGCGCCGCCGTGCCGCGATTGACCACGTCTTTCATCATCGAAGTCATGATGAAGGAGACCTCAGGCGTCATGACCTCATTACGTTGCGCGGTGGGCGCCACCACCGTCTCGCCGCGTCCGGTGGTACTGGCGTCGTGCGTCTGCCGTTTTGCGCAAACGCCGTGTAAGCCGAGGCGATTTGCAATGGGGTGGCTTCGTTTGTGCCGAGCGCCATGGCCAGATAGGGTCGCGGCGGCTTCGGCAAACCTGCTTTGGCCGCAAGATTCATCACGCGCCCGATGGTGACTTCGTTGGCCACTTCGACCGTGACGACGTTCAAACTGCGCACCAGCGCATCGCGCAGGGTCACAGGACCGTATGTGTAGCTATCGCCGAAGTTGCCTGGCGAATACTCTTGGTTGTCGAAGGTGAAGGTCTTCGGTTCGTCGATGAAGGTAGTGGCGGCGGTGATGACGCGCGGCACCGGGTCATAAGCCGTGTTGAGCGCCGTCGCATAAACAAACGGTTTGAAGACCGATCCCGGTTGCCGCATCGCCTCGGCGCGGTTGAGTTGGCTTCGCTCGTAGTCGCGTCCGCCGACCATCGCCACGATTTCGCCCGTCTGCGCGTTGATCGCCACTAGCGCCGCTTGCACCGTGCCGGGCGCGATCTTTCTGCGCGCGAGCACGCGATCGAGCGCCGTCAGATTCTTCGTCACAGCGGCGTAGGCGGCCCGCTGCAGGTCCATGTCGATCGAAGTGTAGATGCGCAAGTGCTGCGCGACGCTGACGTCGGCCAAGATATCGCCGAGCAAGTTTTGAACGTAATCGACGAAATAAGGCGCATCCGACATATCGACGCGCCCTTTGGCCGGAGCGACTTTAAGCGGCGTGGCTTGCGCCTGAGCAGCTTCTTGCGGCGTGATCGCGCCAGCTTCGGCCATCGATTGCAGGACCTGATTGCGGCGCGCCGTCGCCCGTTCGAGATCGCGGTAGGGGTTGTAGCGGTTCGGACTGCGGATCAATCCGGCGAGAAAGGCCGCTTCCGGCAGCGTCAATTCCGTCACGTCCTTGTTGAAGTAGGCTTGTGCGGCTTCGCCGAAACCGTTGATCGAAAAGCCCGCTTGCTGGCCCAAATAGACTTCGTTGCAATAGAGCGCGAAGATCTCCTCTTTCGACAAGCGCGTCTCGAGGATGACCGACATATAGGCTTCAGCCAACTTGCGGCGCAATGTCCTTTCGGGCGACAGCAAGAGGTTTTTGACCAACTGTTGCGTAATGCTCGATCCGCCCTGTCGCGCAACGGGCGAATTCGGATCCGCCTCGTAGCGGCGCAAAAGCGCGCGCAAGATGCCGCGGAAGTTGATGCCCGGATGCTCGAAGAAGCTGCGGTCCTCGGTGACGAGGATGGCTTTGACGAGGTGTGGCGGCAAGTCTTTGAAACCGATGATGCGCCGCTTCTCACGCTCACGCCCCGTGACGGAACTGATCTGCTCCGGTTCGAGCCACGCGCGGTTGACCCGCTGATTGTTGTCGAGGTCGGTGATCGCGGCGATCCCCTTGCCGTTGCGCGTGAACTGAACGCGCAGACGAGCGAACACGCGCTTGCCATCAACGACGCTGTTTTCGCTCGGTTCGATCTCGACTGCACCGCCGTTGATCGCGTAACGTCCGCGCGAACTGTCGGCCCGCTGCGCGCGTTCGACGTAACCGGCGCGCTTCAAACTCGCGACCAACTCCTCGACCGACAGCGGCTCGCCAGTGCGCACCTGCTTCGGCGCAGCGTAGATGCCCGCCGAACGAGTGAAGATCTCTCCGCGCAGCAAGCGATCAATCCGTGCCGAGAACACGATGTAGTAATAGACCAAAACCCCCACGCAGGCCGTAGTTAAAATAGCGAGCACGGCGATCACCGGTGCGCTTAATAGCGCGCGCCACCAGCGCCGCCGCGGCTCGTCGGGCCAGTCATCATCGTAACGGATGACGCGCGCTCGACGCGGACTCTTTTTTGGTGAGTGACTGGCAGCCATCTTCTCGCCAACGGCGCAGCGACCAAACTTTCCGCCGCGATTTCACTCTAAACTTTTTGCCCGTCGGCTGTCCACCCTCTTTCTCAGTGCGCCGACCGGCCTTGAGACGCTTTGCCGCGCACCGCGACTTTGATGTATTTTCATTCCTTGCCGGATGCATGGCTCGCTTGAGGAGGTCAAACATGGAGACGATGCAAGCTTTGGAGCGACCTGCAACCAATCCTTTGCCGTTCGTCTCTTCCGATACACGCACTGAAGGGCGACCCATCGTCCGTTGCGAACGGTGCGATGCGGAAACGGACCATTTCATTCAGTACGTCGGCCCGGACAACGACATCCACTATGTTTGCTGGGATTGCGTTCGGCGCGAGGAACAGCACATCATCGTTCGTCCCGGCTGGCGACGTATGAGACGCGAGCCAACCGATGGAAGATAGAGGAAGCGCTTCGGCACGCGAACCGCTTCGAGGCGGAGCAAAACCGACGCGACAGCGCGCGTGCGCCGTTGTGAGAGTGAAACCCACTTGGATCGCAGGCAAAGAAGCTGTTGAAAGTTCTCGTCACAGGTGGCAGCGGTTATCTCGGCACGCATCTACGCCGATTCTTCAAGGCTGACGATTTTTCGCGCCGTTCGTTCTACGACGTTTTGAATCCACACGACGTTGCGCTCGTCGGCGACTACGATGTGGTCATACACTTGGCCGCCCACGCCGACAAAAGGCTCGTTGCCGCCGAAACTTGCTTTCGCGTCAACGCCGAGGGCACGGCCAACGTCTTGCAGCATGTGCGCCCGGGAGCTGTTTTCATTTACGCCTCGACCAAAGATGTGTACGGCGCTCATGCGGACGCTTACGAGTTCGTTCCCGAAACGTGTTCGACCGATTACTGCGGGCAAACGGCCTTCGAGTGGGCGAAACTCGTCGGCGAGCGGTACGTCGAATTCTACGCGCACGCGCGCGCCCTACGCGCATGCATCTTTCGCCTGTCGCCTGTCTACGCGCCGCCATCTGACGGCAATCAACCGAGTTTCGTCGGCGATTACGTCGAGCGAATACAGCGCGGGTTGCCGATTCGTCTGCCGCTCGACGGCACGCCACGACGCGATCCGCTTTACGTGGAAGATTTCGCCCGCGCTTGTCGCGCTTTCATCGATTCGAACGTGCGCTATGGGGTGTACAATCTCGGCGCTGGGCCGGAACATGCCGCCACGTTGCGCGAGATCGTTGAGACGATCGGTCGCGTCGTTGGGCGCGAACCGTTCATCGAACGGAGCGAAGCGGAGCCCGTTCCTCGCCACTACGTCGCCGACATCTCACGCGCGCGCGCTGAACTCGGTTGGGCGCCGACGTTCACGCTTGAACAAGGCATCAGAGAGCTGGTCTCTTGATGGCGAAACGGCGGGCACCAATGTGAGGAACGGCCCGCTCAATCCAACAATCAAACCTCGCGCCGAAGGCGAAACGGTGAGCGAGAAAATCGAACAGGCCGAGCGTATACTCGTTTACGGCACCAGTTGGGTCGGCGATACGGTCATGTCCCTTCCGGCAATCGAGCGTCTGCGGCGCGTCTTTCCCGCAGCGCACATCGCATATGTGGCGCGCCCGTGGACGGCCGGATTGTTCGCCGAAACGGATTTAATCGATGAGCTTCTGGTCCACCAGCGGGGCTCTCTTCTTGACACGTTGCGCTACGCCCAACAGTTGCGTGCTCGCCGCTTCGATCTCGCCGTGCTTTTGCCAAACGCCTTCGGGGCAGCGGCGACCACTGCGCTCGCTCGCATCGCACGGCGCATCGGCTATGCGACGGATGGACGCGCGTTTCTTCTCACCCATGCGGTGCCCGTCCCGGCTTGGCGGCGCGAACGCCACGAGGTCTTCTACTACCTTCATCTCGCCTCGGAAGTGGAACGAGCCTGTGCAGTTGGTCGCGCTGTCGAGCCAGCGACGCTGGAGACGCCGCGAGAAGGCGATCCGAGCGACCAAAAGTTGCCGCAGCTGCGCGTCTCGCCGGAGCGCCGCGCATTTGCCCGCGACCTTTTGCGCGCACGTGGCGTTGCCATCGAACGCCCCATCGTCGCGCTCTGCCCAGGTTCGACCAACAGCCAGGCGAAGCGTTGGCCTGCCGAATGCTTCGCCGCTTTGGCCGATCGTTTGATCGACGAGTTGGACGTCGAAGTGGTACTCATCGGCGCTGCAAGCGAAGTCGAGGTCGCTCGCGAGATCGCACGTCGCATGCGACGCGAACCGAAATCGCTCGTCGGCGCGCTCGCCATTGAGCAGACGGTAGCGCTGCTCAGCGTTGCCGCATTGCTCATCAGCAACGATACGGGTCCGGCTCACATCGGCGGCGCACTGCGCACGCCGACGCTGGTGATCTTCGGCCCGACCGATCCGAAATTGACGCGCCCCTTTTCGCCGACGGCGCAGATCATCGCCAACCCACCTGCATGCGCCCCGTGCCACTTGCGCCGCTGCCCTATTGATCATCGGTGCATGAGGCGCATCACGGTGGAAACGGTCTTTCACCGAGCGGTCCAACAGATCGAATCGCATCTTTCCGCCCGGAAAACTTGACCGAAAGGGCTGCCATCACCCATGGACCGACGAAACACTCATTTGCGCTGCGCCGTCTTCATAGACCGCGACGGAACGCTCTCCGAAGAGGTCGGCTACATCAACCACCCTTCGCGCTTTCGTCTTTTCCCTTTCGCGGCAAAGGCCATCCGCAGGTTGAATGAAGCCGGATGGTTGGCCGTTCTCGTGACGAATCAAGCGGGTGTGGCACGCGGCTACTTCACCGAAGATCTTTTGCTCGAAGTGCATCGCATGCTTCAAGACGCGCTTGAAAAACAGGGCGCACATCTCGATGCGATCTACTACTGCCCACACCATCCGGCAGCGGGCAAACCGCCTTACAAGCTCGACTGCGATTGCCGCAAACCGAAGCCCGGCCTGATCCATCGCGCGGCGCGAGAGCTCGAGATAGATCTTCAACGGAGTTGGATGATCGGCGACCGTTACAGCGACGTGGAATTAGCGCGCAACGCCGGCGTACGCGCCGCTTTTGTGCTGACCGGTTACGGACTTGGCGAATGGGAATATCAGCGCGATCAGTGGAAGCAGATGCCCGATCTAGTCGCCGCCGATCTCGGCGAAGCGGTTGAACGCATCATCCTTTTCGATGAACAAAAGCGCTTGGAAAGCCGATGAACAAAAGGCGCAAAAGGCACGCACGCCAGATGAGCAAAAAACGGCTCATTGTCGGCTCAAGACATGTGCTTTGTTGCGCGCCGACGAGAACTGAAGGTAAATAGAGTATCATGCGAAACCGTGACGCCAATCCGCCTCGCGCGTCCGCAAACGAAACCGCTTTGCGTTCCCGTTTGCATTCGCTCGCGCCTCTCTTCTCCGGTCGGCGCATCGCCATCGTCGGCGACATCATCGCTGATCAGTTCGTCCACGGTGAGATCAGCCGCGTTTCACGCGAAGCGCCGGTGTTGATTCTGCGCCACGAACACACCGAGACCGTTCCGGGAGGGGCGGCCAATTGCGCGATGAACGTCGCGGCGCTCGGAGCGACGGCGCAGCTCGTCGGTGTAATCGGAGATGATGCAGCAGGGCATGCGTTGCGGAAGAAGCTGGAAGCAGCCGGCGTCATCTGCCGCGCGGTTCAGACCGTCTCGGGGGCGCAAACGACGACCAAAGTCCGTATCTTGGCCGGACGCGCCCACGCGCCGCGGCAGCAGGTGATCCGCCTCGATTACGAAGACAACATGGATGAAGCGGACCGGCTGCGTCCGACGCTTGACGCCGAAGCCCACAAGGCGTTTGCAGAATGCGACGCCGCGATCATCTCGGATTACGGCTACGGCGTCGCCTCCGAACGGATTGCGGAGCAGGCTCGCCGGTTGGCGCACGAGCGGCGTATCGCGGTGGTCGTCGATTCGCGTCACAGCTTAGACCGCTTTTTCGGGCTCACTTCGGCGACGCCCAACGAAGCGGAAGTGGAGGACCTGTGCGGCGAGCGCATCCGCGACGCGCAGCATCTCGAAGAGATCGGTCAACAGTTGTGCCGCCGCTTGCACTACCGCGCGCTGTTGATCACGCGCGGCGCCAACGGGATGCTGCTTGTCGAACCGGATCGCGCTCCGTTGCACATCCCAGCCGTCGGCTCGCGCGATGCAGTGGACGTCACCGGCGCTGGCGATACGGTGATCGCCGCCTACGCTTTGGCGCTCGCCTGCGGCGCTTCTTTCGAAGAAGCAGCGCACGTCGCCAATTACGCTGGCAGCGTCGTCGTGATGAAGCGCGGCACGGCGACCGTTTCAATCGAAGAACTGCTGGCGGCGCTGGCGCATTCGACTTGAAGAACGAGCTCACATGCGAATCGACAGCGAACAGACGGAAGCGGCAGGGCGCGTTCTCGAGCGCAACCGTTTGATCGCGCGCGTCGCCATCGCGCGTAAAAACGGCGCGCGCATCGTCCTTGCGAACGGATGTTTTGACATCCTACACGTCGGCCACGTGCGCTACCTTGAAGCGGCGCGTGCCCTCGGCGACCTACTCGTGGTGGCAATCAACAGCGACGCGCAGGTTCGCGCGCTCAAAGGACCAGGACGCCCCATTGTGCCCGAACGCGAACGCGCCGAGGTCGTCGCCTCTTTGCGCGCTGTCGACCTAGTGACGATCTTCCACGAACCGACCGTGGAAGCGTTGCTGTTGGCTTTGCGCCCGGAGATCCACGCCAAGGGGACCGATTACACTGAAGAGACCGTGCCCGAACGCGAGATCGTGCGTTCTTACGGTGGGCGCGTCGTGATCGTCGGCGATCCCAAAGACCATTCCTCTTCGGCGATGGTCGAAAAGTTGCGTCGGACGGATCAGAACTGAAACGCGCTCCTCATGAATGCGGTCTCAGTTGCAGATGCGCCCCGCCAGGCCCGGTGATGCGATGCGAATTCTCATCGTCAAACTGAGCAGCATCGGCGATGTCGTTCACGCGTTGCCAACGTTGGCTGCCATTCGTTGCGCGCTGCCGCACGCCGAGATCTCATGGGTCGTCGAACGGCGCGCGGCTGAAATACTGCAGGACAACTCGTCGCTCGATCGGCTCATCGAAGTGGACACGAAGGCGCTGCGGCGCGCGTCGAGGCTTGGGGAGACGCTGTTGGTTGTGCGCCAACAGTTGCGCCGTTTGCGCGCCCAGCCCTTCGATGTCGCCCTTGATCTACAAGGATTGATCAAATCCGCTTTTTTGGCCCGACTCGCAGGGGCCGAGCGTCGTTGCGGCTTTGCCCGCGATGCGTTGCGTGAACCGGCGAGTCGCTTTCTTTTGACTGAAACCTATCGTGTCCCTTTGCGCGCACACGTCATCGCGCGCAACCTCGCCTTGGCAGCGCAAGCGCTCGCCATCGACGTGCCGAAAGATCCGGAAGAGTATCGCTTTCCGATCACGGTTGCGCCCGAGCATGAATGCGAGGCAGCAAGATTGATCGCCACCGTCGGCGGCAGCTTTGCCCTGCTCAATCCGGGCGGAGGTTGGCCGACCAAACTCTGGGACGCCGAGCGCTTCGGCGAGCTGGCCGATGCTTTGTGGCGGCGATTTGGTCTTCCCTCCATCATCACGCATGGTCCAGGCGAGATCGAACTGGCTCAACGAGCAGCGCGCGCATGTCGCGCGAATGCGGTCCATGTCGCCAGTCCCTCGCTCAAAGGCTTCTACGCTTTGGCCCGCCGCGCGCGCGTTTACGTCGGCGGCGATACTGGCCCGACTCATCTAGCGGTGGCCGCCGGTGCCCCGATCGTCGGAATCTTCGGGCCAACCGAATGGTGGCGCAACGGCTCGCCGCGCGCGGCAGACATCTGCGTCGAAAGAACCGATATCGGCTGCCGCGAAAACTGCCACCGTCGCTCGTGCAGTCGCTGGGTTTGCATGGAGATCGAAACGGAGCGCGTGTTCAACGCAGTTGCAGAAAGATTGCGACGCGCAGCGAAAGCAGAGGCGTTTGCATCTCAACCGCAAGCACCTTGAGTCAACCGAGGTTGAACATCGGGCTACGCTTTCCATTTTGCGACCGAATGAACTACCATTCGCTTGAACGGTGAGGAGCGACTTCAGTGCGAATTCCGCGCGCACCCAATGAGAGAAGGCATGTCACGCGCTCGCGACGAGCAACGACGTAGTTTCAGTGCGAACTTCTTTCGCTCGCACCTTGGACCGAGCTTCGAACTCGATATGAGCCTCAATGTGAACTGGCCAAACCATTGACCAAACGCGACTGATTTACATGCGATGAAAAACGACGAAGCTTCAATGCAAACGTCGCCCCCATTTCGGCATGCGGCAAAAGAGGCAAACGACGGCGAAGACTCGACGCTGACCGAGAGGCCACGCGATGGTCTCAAAGCGCGGCTTCAACGGTGGCGCGTGCCGCTCGGCTTTGCCTGCGGTGCGGTCTTCATCGCACTGGCGCAACCACATCCATGGAGCATGATGGCAGGCGGAATCGTCGCTGCGCTTGGCCTTTTGGTTAGAGCTTGGGCTGCGGGACACATCCGCAAAAACGCCGAACTCGCCACCTCCGGACCTTACAGCTATACGCGCAACCCGCTCTATTTCGGCAGCTTCCTCCTAGGACTTGGGTTCACCATCGCCGCCGGGAGAGTCGTTCTCGGTCTGCTCTTCGTCGCCTTCTTTGTGGGCATCTATTTGCCCGTCATGCGCGTCGAAGAGGCGACGATGCGCCGTTTGTTCGGCGCCGAATACGATGCTTATGCGCGCGCTGTGCCGCTCTTTTTTCCACGTCCGACGGTTTATGTGGGCCGAGCCGCATCGAACTTCGACCCCCGGCTCTACATGCGCTACCGCGAATATCGCGCCGCGCTCGGCTTCGTCATCGCTTGGGCGATGCTGGCCCTCAAAGCAGCTTGGATGCACGGCGCGTTTTGAGTCTCAAGGCACGAGGTTGACATCCTCCCCACGGCTAAAGCCGGGGGATTCTCGGAGGTGATCCGAGCGTGTGCGCGCTTCGTCGGG